>CAMDPA010000042.1 GCA_945903565.1 Devosia equisanguinis
ATCTTCGACGGGGTGGCAAGCTGCGGGCGGGCTGCGGACATGGGCCTTCTCCATCCGATTCGGATGGAAGCCCATCAATCACACCGACTCACCTCTTGTGAATCCCCTTTCTCTCTCCGCAAGCCCCTTTCTCGAGCGATTGCCCTGGACGGGAAGGGTGCTCAACTTGACTTCTTGCCCTGGTCGCGCCTAAAGGCGCATAAATCACGAGAACCATCGGCGGCCTCCGTGTCGGGGGCTGCTGGATGCGGTAGAATTACCGGCGGAGATCCATGAGCGTCGCATTTATCTTTCCCGGACAGGGCAGCCAGGACGTCGGCATGGGCGCCGAGCTTGCCAAGGCCTTCCCAGCCGCCCGGGCCGTGTTCGACGAAGTCGATGCTGCACTCGGCGAGAAGCTCTCGCTGCTCATGTGGGAAGGCCCCAAGGAGACGCTGACACTGACCGCCAACGCTCAGCCGGCCTTGATGGCGGTCTCGATGGCCGTGATGCGCGTGCTCGAGGCGGAATGCGGATTGAAGCTTGGCGACAAGGTCAAATACGTCGCGGGGCACTCGCTCGGTGAATACGCGGCACTGGCCGCCGCGGGCACGTTTTCGATCGGTGATGCCGCGCGGCTGTTGCGGATTCGTGGCGACGCCATGCAGAAGGCCGTGCCCGTCGGTGTCGGCGCAATGGCGGCGCTGCTCGGCGTGGGCTTGGATGTGGCGCGTAAGGTCGCCGCAGAAGCAGCTCAAGGCGACTGCTGCGACGTCGCCAACGATAACGAGCCGACCCAGGTCGTTCTGTCGGGCCACAAGGTTGCTATCGATCGTGTGGCCGAGATCGGCAAGGCGCATGGCGTGCGCCGCGCCCTGCCGCTGCCTGTGAGCGCACCGTTCCATTGTTCCCTCATGAAGCCCGCAGCCGAGGCTATGGCCGAGGCCCTTGCAAAGGTCGCTATGAAGGCCCCTGTGGTGCCGGTGATCGCTAACGTGCGGGCAGCCCCCATTACTGATCCCGCCGAAATCCGCCGTTGCCTCGTCGAGCAAGTCACGGGCACGGTACGCTGGCGCGAATGCGTCGAACGGATGAGCGCCGATGGTGTGACGCAATACTGCGAAATCGGTGCGGGCAAGGTGCTGGCCGGTCTCGTCAAGCGCATCGCGAAGGACGCTACCGCGATCTCGGTGGGTTCGCCGGCCGATATCGAAGCGGCCCGCGCGTTGTTCGCCTGACGTTTTGCTGTTCCCCCATCTGCTGTGACCAATGACTGGAGTGTTTTAGATGTTCGACTTGACCGGCAAGGGTGCGCTCGTAACTGGCGCAACGGGGGGCATCGGCGGCCAGATCGCGCGCACGCTGCATGGCGCGGGCGCGACCGTCGCGCTGTCGGGCACGAACATGGCCAAGCTCGAGGCGCTGGCGGCGGAACTGGGTGCTCGCGCCCACATCGCGCCCTGCAATCTCGCTGATCGCGCTGCCGTGCAGAAGCTTGCCGCCGAGGCGGAGGCCAAGATCGGTACGCTCGACATCCTCGTCAACAACGCCGGCGTGACCAAGGACAACCTGTTCATGCGGATGAAGGACGAGGAGTGGGATCAGGTGATGGCCGTCGACCTCACCTCGGCGTTCATGCTGTCGCGCGCGGCGATCCGCAACATGCTGCGCCGGCAGTGGGGGCGGATCATCAATATCGGCTCGATTTCGGGCGTCGTCGGCAACCCCGGGCAAGCCAACTACGCGGCGGCCAAGGCCGGTATGATCGGCATGACCAAGTCGATCGCGCGCGAGGTCGCGCCGCGCAACATCACCGTCAATTGCATCGCGCCGGGCTTCATTCAGACACCAATGACGGGTGCGTTGAACGAAAAGCAGATCGAGGCGATCTCGGCTATGATACCCTCGGGTAAGTTGGGCAAGCCGGAGGATGTGGCGGCCGGTGCGCTCTATCTGGCCAGCAACGAGGCGGCCTACATTACCGGGCAGACGCTGCACATCAACGGAGGTATGGCGATGCTGTAGCAGCTCAGCCGGGCCTGCGACCAAACGACGTGCCGGTAGCCGCCAAAGGAGGGGCTGCGGCGGTCTGGGGCGCTGGCCAAGGCTGGGGAAGTATGTTACCTGCCGCCAGTTTTCTGAATGGTCCGGAGTTCGAAACAGGTCTGGGGATAACCATGGTGAACACCTGCAAATCGGGTGTTTCGCCTTCCGGACTCAGGCTAACGGCCAAGTCGGTTGCCAACGCAGGCGCCGATGCGATAGCGCGGGGCTGCCGGGCGGGGCAGCATCGCAGGATCTTCCACCAGATTGAAATCAAGACGAAAAACGAGGCAGTTCGATGAGCGATATCGCGGAGCGCGTAAAGAAGATCGTAGTCACGCATCTTGGCGTGGAGGCCGAGAAGGTGACAGAGAACGCGTCGTTCATCGACGATCTCGGCGCCGACAGCCTTGACACCGTCGAGCTGGTGATGGCGTTCGAGGAAGAGTTCAAGACGGAAATCCCGGATGATGCCGCCGAGCACATCTTGACTGTTGGCAATGCCATCGAGTTCCTGGAGAAGAACGCCGGTTCGGCTGCAGGTAAGCCGGCGGCTTGATGCTTGGAGTGCGCGAGGCTCACGGTCTTTGCGGCCGTGGATCTCGCTCAAGCATTCTGAGCCACAATGGCCACCAACGGGCAGATGTGCCGCAAATCTGGGCCGCAAGGGTGGCCCAGCCATTTGTGAGGCCTCCGGTCCTGACGTCATGCACATACGGTAGCGCCCATGCGACGTGTCGTTGTCACCGGAATCGGCCTTGTCACACCGCTCGGTTGCGGCGTGGAGGCAACGTGGTCCCGCCTGCTCGATAGTCAAACCGGTGTGCGGCGCGTCACAGAGTTCGAGGTTGCCGACCTGTCCTGTCAGATCGCCAGCTTCGTGCCGCGTGGTCCCAAGGCCGACGGCAAGTTCGAACCGACCGAGTGGATGGAGGCGAAGGAGGTCCGCAAGGTCGATGATTTCATCGTCTATGCGGTCGCAGCCGCCGATCAGGCCATAGCGGACTCGGGCTATAAGCCCGCAAACAGCGACGAACAGGAGCGCACGGGCGTTCTGATCGGTTCTGGCATCGGTGGTCTCAACGGCATCGCGGAAACCGCGGTGCTGCTCAAGGAAAAGGGGCCGCGGCGCGTCAGCCCGTTCTTCATCCCGGGCCGGCTGATCAATCTCGCTTCGGGCCACGTCTCGATCAAGCACCAGTTCAAGGGACCCAACCACGCGGTCGTCACGGCGTGCTCGACAGGCGCCCATGCAATTGGCGATGCTGCCCGCCTCGTGGCGCTGGGGGATGCCGACGTAATGGTGGCCGGCGGCGCAGAAAGCCCGATCGGTCGCATCGCTCTGGCCGGGTTCGGTGCTTGCCGTGCGCTGTCGACGGGTTTCAACGACCGCCCCACGGCTGCCTCCCGGCCTTACGACAAGGATCGTGACGGCTTCGTCATGGGCGAAGGCGCCGGTATCGTCGTGCTGGAAGAGTACGAGCACGCCAAAGCGCGCGGCGCACGCATCTATGCCGAGGTGATCGGCTACGGGATGTCCGGCGACGCCTATCACATCACCGCGCCTGCGGAAGATGGCGATGGCGCGTACCGCTGCATGCGCGCCGCCGTGAAGCGCGCGGGCATCGACGTGGGCGACATCGACTACGTCAACGCGCACGGCACCTCGACGCCAATGGGCGACGAGATCGAGTTGGGCGCCGTGGAGCGGTTGTTCGGCAACACCGCCGGCAAGCTCGCGATGTCGTCGACGAAATCGTCGATCGGGCATCTGCTCGGTGCGGCCGGTGCGGTCGAGGCTATCTTCTCGGTGCTGGCGATTCGCGACAACGTGGCCCCTCCGACCCTCAACCTCGACAATCCCTCGGTGGCAACACCGATCGATTTGGTGGCCCACAAGCCGAAGAAGCGCGAGATCAACACCGTGCTTTCAAACTCGTTCGGGTTTGGCGGCACCAACGCTTCGCTCGTCCTGCGGCGCGTTTAGCCGCGCATTCGTGGCGCATCTGCCACTGGCGCTGGAGCCATTTCACCGCAGTTTTCGGATCTTCGCAGCCGATAGCCGTTTGGCCGGGCTGGACGAGACCCGGCATTTTGCCATATTTGCGGGCCAGCGTGTTTTGAGTCCACGTCATCGGCGTGGCCCGGTTTGGTTGAACCAGACGGCCATGTGGGTGTTCGAGAACGTCGGGTGAGTTTCGAGCAGGTGTCGAGGCGTGCACGGCTGGACTTGGAGAAGGTAATGACCACGCTGAGGCCTCCGTCCCTGCCCCCCGGTGTTCGGCGTCCGGCCAATCAACCGGGCCCCGCCCCGCGCAGCCCTGCGGAACACTTGGAGCCGCGCCGGGGCCCCGTGCGGCCGCGCAACTTGAAGGAGCGGCAGCCGGCCAAGAAGCTCGGCCCCCAAATGCGGGCCCTCAACGCGTTCTTCACCTGCCTGGCTGTTCTGCTCGCTGTCTTGGGAATGTTTCTTGTCGGTTTTGATCGTGAGGTGGACCGCGCCGGGCCGCTTCGCGAAGCCAAGACGATCGTCGTGCCCGAGCGCGAGGGCGCGCAGGACATCGCGAGACGGCTCGAGGAGGGGGGAATCATTGCAAGTGCGCACGTGTTCGTGGCGCACTATCTTGTGCGCTCTGCCTTGTCGACCAACGACAAGCAGAAGTTTCACCTGAAGTCCGGTGAGTATCAGTTTTCACCGGGCACCAGCATTCGCGAAGTGACCGATGCGATCGGTAAGGGCCGCGAAATCACGTTCAGCATCACGATCCCAGAGGGTCTGACAAGCTGGCAGATCGTGGAGCGGCTGAAGGCTGACCAGGGGCTTTCAGGCGATGTAACGCGCATGCCGGCGGAGGGCACGCTTATGCCCGACACCTACCGCGTGCCCAAGGGCATGTCGCGGATGGCGGTGATCGTTATGATGCGGGCGGAGCAGCAGAAGTTCATCGAGAAAATCTGGGCGCAGCGCAATGCGAGCGTGCCTGTGCGCTCGCCTGAGGAGGCGGTGATCCTGGCCTCGATCATCGAGAAAGAGACAGGCAAGCGCGATGAGCGCGAGCGCGTGGCGGCGGTGTTCGTCAACCGTTTGCGCAAGAACATGCGGTTGCAGTCGGATCCGACGATCCTCTACGGGCTGGCGGGCGGGCAGGTGCAGTGGGGCAAGCCGATCACCCGCACCGATATCAACAGCCGTACGCCGCACAATACCTATGTGATATCAGCGCTGCCCCCGTCGCCCATCTGCAACCCGGGGCGTGCCGCGCTCAGCGCGACGTTGCGGCCGGCGCAGACGAACGAGATCTATTTCGTTGCTGACGGGCAGGGCGGCCATATCTTCTCCGAGACGCTGAAGGACCACAACACGGCCGTCAGCAATTGGCGCAAGACGGAGAAGGATATCCGCGCGCGGCAGGCGGAGCGTCAGGCGCAGGCCCAATCGGCCAAGCAGGCTCAACAAGTGCAATCAGCGCAACCCGATCCCGTGCAGCAGGTGCCCGCGCAGGTGCTGGCATCCGAGCTGAACGAGGATGCGACGCCGGCCGGTCAGGCCGCCACCGCGACGCCCCCTGCCAAGGGCAGACCCCGCCGCAACTGAGCTGCCGGGCAACCCATGCCGACACTGCCAACGTGCGCCTTGGCTCGCGGCCCCCAACTCGCATAGATTGCCCTAGGTGTCCCGAACCTGAAGTTCGCACCCACTTTCCCGCAAGTTCGCTTGCGAACTTCAGGTTCAAGAGGGACACTAGAATCATGGAGTTGCTAGTGTGGCTTTGTTTCAGAAGTTCCTCCCGAGCAAGCGGTATGCGGTGAGGAACTTCTGAAACGCCACACTAGCCGCAGCGCCATGGCAGCGCGTTGGCGGCGAGTGGAGGGCAGGGGATTTGGGCGTTTCTTCGAGACAGGTATTCGGCGTCAGCGTCGCGCGCATCGAAGATCGGGCGCTGCTCTTGGGGCAGGCCCGATTCGTCGACGACATCGCGCTGCCGGGCATGCTGCACATGGCGTTCGTGCGCAGCCCACATGCGCATGCTTTGATCAAAGGCATCGATGCAAGCGCGGCCCAAGCGCTGCCTGGCGTGCACGCGGTGTGGTCGATCGACGATCTCGCACCCCACCTGAAGGAGCGCTTGATCAAGACCGCGCTGCCGTCACCGAGCTTCCGAGAGTCGCGTCATCGTCCGGTGCTGGCGGACGGCGAAACGCTGTACGTTGGCGAACCCATCGCCGTCGTGGTCGCGGATGATCGCTATACGGCCGAGGATGCGGCGGCCCTCGTCATGGTCGAGTTCGATCCGCTGCCGGCGGCCGGTGATTGCCGGGCGGCGCTCGCGCCCGGCGCGCCGGTGTATCACAGCGAGGCCAAGAGCAATCTGGCGGCCGAGTTCAAGATGGACTTCGGCGACATCGGTGTTGCCTTCGCCAAGGCTGCGCGCACCTGCAAGGGCACGTTCGCGATGCACCGCGGTGTGGCGCATTCGATGGAGTGCCGTGGCGCAGTTGCGGCCTTCGACGACATGGAAGACAGGCTCACGCTGTGGTCTTCCACTCAAACCCCGCACGCCGCAAAGCGCCTGTTGTGCGAGATGCTCGGCCGCGACGACGACGGCGTGCGCGTGGTGACGCCCGACATTGGTGGCGGGTTTGGTCCCAAGCTGGTTTTCTACGGCGAAGAGGCAGTGGCGGCGCTGGCCGCGCTGTTACTCAAGCGCCCGGTCAAGTGGATCGAGGACCGGCGCGAGCATTTCGTCTCGACCACGCAGGAGCGCGACGAGATCTGGGAGATGGAGGTGGCCGTCGATGCCCAGGCGCGTGTGCTCGGCGTCAAGGGCCGGCTGATCCACGACAATGGCGCCTACATGGTGCGCGGCGTGAACGTGCCCTACGGCGCTGGCTCGACGTTGACGCTCGCCTACGACATTCCCGCGCTCGATCTGGAAATCCTGGCGGTCGCGACGAATATGACGCCGGTGACGCCGATCCGCGGTGCCGGCAAGCCGCAAGGCGTGTTCGTGATGGAACGGCTGCTCGATCTCGTCGCCCGCGACATGGGTCTCGACCGTGCCGAAGTGCGCCGCCGCAACCTGGTGCCGCGTGCGAAAATTCCATTCGCCACGCCAATGAAAACGCGCGGCGGCATGCAGGTGACGCTCGACGCGGGCGATTATCCCGCCTGCCTTGCGAAAGCGTTGGAAGTATCAGGCTGGAACGGGTTTGCAGACCGTCAGTTGGCGGCGCGGGCCAAGGGGCGCTTCATCGGGCTTGGCCTCGCCAACTACGTCGAAGGCACGGGGAGGGGGCCGTACGAGCCCGTCAGCGTTCGCATCGGCGAGAACGGACGCATCCACGTCGCGTGTGGTGCTGCCGCGATCGGTCAAGGCACCAAGACGATGCTGGCGCAGATCGTCGCCGAACAGCTTGGCCGTGACATGGCCAACATCGTCGTCGTGACAGGTGATACGGCCGCGACCGAGTTGGGGCTGGGCACCTTCAACAGCCGGCAAGCGGCGATCGCGGGGCCATCGGCACATGCGGCCGCGCTCGCGGTGCGCAAGAAGACGCTGACGGCGGCGGCGGCGATGCTCAATGTCGGCGAGCAGGCGATCGAGATCGTCGGCGGCCACGTGAAGCTGCGCGGCGACGATGCCCCCAAGCTGGCGCTGGGCGAGGTTGCCCGCGCCGTGGCGGGATTGCCCGGTTACTTCCTCCCTGGTGGCGTGAGCCCAGGACTGTCGGCGACGGAAACCGTCATCATCAACGATATGACGTATTCCAACGGGTCCGCCGTGGTGGAGGTTTCGGTCGATATCGAGACCGGCAATGTCACGGTGGAGCGCGTGGTGATGGTTCACGACTGCGGCGTGGCGATCAATCCGCAAATCGTGGCCGGGCAAATTCTTGGCGGTCTCGCACACGGCCTTGGCAACGCGCTGTACGAGCGCATGACGTTCGACGAAAGCTCCAACCCGGTCTCCACGACGCTGGCGGAGTATCTGCTCGTCGGCTCGAGCGAGATGCCCGTTCGCGTCGAGTTGATCGACCTGCCGACGAAGACGCCGCTGAACGAACTCGGCGTCAAAGGCGTGGGCGAGACCGGCGTGCTGCCGATGGCGGCGGCGGTCGCGTCTGCGATCGAGGACGCGTTGGCGCCCTTCGGCGTGCGGATCGACGGTATGCCGGTTTCGCCGCAGGATATCTTGAAGCAGTGTCAGACCCTCCGGGTCTGACACCTCGACGCTAGGTGGCGTATTGTCGACGCCTGAGCTGCGTCGTTGTATTCAGGTGTCGGACCCGGAGGGTCTGACACCGCCTCTGGAGGCCACATGACCACCCGCATCACTATCCGCCGGCCCGATGACTGGCATCTGCATATCCGCGACAACGACATGCTGCGGGCGTGCCTGCCGCATACGGCGCGTGTGTTCGGCCGGGCGATCTGCATGCCGAACCTGCTGCCGCCCGTGCGTACCACCGCGGACGGCATCGCGTATCGCCAGCGCATTCTCGCGGCCCTGCCGAAGGGCTCGAAGTTCAAGCCGCTGATCACCTGCTATCTGACCGACGACACCAACCCCGACGACGTGGAACGCGGGTTCCGCGATGGTGTGTTCACGGCCGTCAAGATGTATCCGGCCAACGCCACGACGAACTCGGCGGCGGGCGTCACCGACTACAAGAAGATCGAGCCGGTGCTGGCGCGGATGGAAAAGCTGGGCATGCGATTTCTCATCCACTGCGAGGAGGTGGCGGCGGGCGTCGACGTGTTCGACCGCGAGGCGCGCTTCATTGAGGACCGTTTGATCCCGATGACGAAGAAGTTTCCCGGGCTGCGGTTCGTGCACGAGCATCTGTCGTCGAAAATCGGTGTGGACTACATCCGCTCGGCTGCGCCCCAGGTCGGCGCCAGCATCACGCCCTATCACCTCGAGCTGAACCGGACGGACTGGCTTGGGGCAGGTAACCGGCCCTATATGTACGTGGCGCCGGTCATCAAGACGGAGCAGGACCGGCTGGCACTGCGCGAAGCCGCCACCTCGGGCGACGCGTGCTTCTTCCTCGGCACGGATTCGGCACCGCATCCGATCGCGCGCAAGCTTGCGCAGGTTGGCATTCCCGGGATTTTCAACGCGCCTTGTGCGATCGAGAGTTACGCCAAGATATTCGAGGAGGAGGGCCGCCTCGACAAGCTCGAGGCGTTCGCCTCGCTGAATGGCCCCAAGCACTACGGCCTGCATCCGAACGCCGACACGATCACGCTGGAAAAGCGCCCGTGGACTGTGCCCGTCGCGATGAAAGTCGAAGGCCCCGACGAAATGGCGATGATCTATAAAGGCGGCGAAACGATCGACTGGCAGGTGGTCGAAGGGGCGGGGTGAACTTCCTCTCAAAGGGGAGACGCAGGTTATGCCGATTCCAATTTCACTTAAGCAGGCCACCGATGAGGTGGATGGCCCTGGTTCGGCGATGGATGGCTGGGTACACCGCAAGACGGGCGAGTTCGTCTTCATCCCAAAAGAGGAAAACTACGGCTCGCTCGACGAGTTCCAGGAGGAAATCGACCGGGTCGAGGAGTCGGAAGACTTCATCGCGCTGCCGAGCCAGTTCGATCTCCACGAGTACCGGATCATGGAGCGCTTCAGCGCTTCGCAAGCCGACGACCGGGTGAGAGAGCGGCTGCTCGAGGCGATCAGCGGCAAGGGCGCTTTCCGGCGCTTCAAGGACACAGCGCACCGTCTCGGCGTGCGCGAAGCGTGGTTCGAGTATCGGTTCGCTGCGTTAGCGGTGCAAGTCGCGGACTTCCTCGACGAGAACGGTATTTCCTACATCGACGACGTCGGGTTGCCCAAGCGGGCAAGACCGGATGATGAAGCGGATTGAGTGCCGATCAGTGTGCAAACGCCTCGTGCGTCAGATCTACCGGGCTTGGCACGTGTGTTGAGATTGCAGAGATAGCGCAAGGTGTCAGACCCAGAGGGTCTGACACCCTTGCCGCTACTTCTTCGCCGCGTCGCGTTCCTTGATCAGCTTGAGCAAGCGTGGCGGCGACATCGGCAGCGATTGCGGGCGCACGCCGATGCAGTTGCCGATCGCGTTGGCGATCGCCGCCATGGTCGGCACGACGGGAACCTCGCCGACGCCACGTAGGCCGTAGGGGTGCTTCGGGTTCGGCACCTCCACGATTACGGTGTCGATGTTGGGGACGTCCGAGGCCACGGGCATCCGGTAGTCAAGGAAGCCGGGGTTCAGCATCTTTCCATCTTCGCCGAAGATGTATTCTTCGTTCAGCGCCCAGCCGATGCCCTGCACGGCGCCGCCCTGGAACTGGCCCTCCACCTGCAGCGGATGGATCGCCTTGCCGGCATCCTCCACCACCGTGTAGCGGACGATCTCGACTGCGCCCGTTTGCTCGTCGACCTTCACGTCGACAATGTGGCAGCCGAAGCCCGGACCGGCACCCGTCACGTTCATGTCGGAGCGGGCGGCAATGGCGCCCTCCGTGTTGGTCGTCTGCTTGGCGATGTCCGCGATCGACAACGGCTTGAAGTCACCGACGTTGGCGCCGGCGGGACGGAACATGCCGTTCTCGAACTCGACGCCTTCCTCCGGCACCTTCCAGATGCGCGCGGCGCGGGCGGCCATCTCCTTGATGACCTTGCGCGAGCAGTCGACCAGCACCATGCCCTGCGAATAGGTTGTGCGGCTGCCGGCGGTGACGCGGTTGAAGCCGAGCTGGTGGGTGTCGGCCAACACGGCCCGAACCTTGTCGACGGGGATGCCCAGCTCCTCGGCCACCATCATCGAGATCGAGATGCGGGAGCCCGCGACATCGGCGGTTCCGATCGTGATCGTCACGGAGCCATCCGGCGCCACGTTGAGCGTCGAGGAGGTCTCGCCGCCGCGGTTGAACCAGAAGCCCGTGGAGATGCCGCGACCACAGCCCTTCGGCACCGGCGAGCGGTAGTGATCGCACGCCTTTGCCGCTTCGAGTGTCTCGATGAAGCCGATCTTGCCGAACGTCTCGGCGTAGATCGTCTTGGCACCATTGGCCATCGCGTTCTTCATGCGGAAGTCGATCTCGTCCATCCCGATCTTGCGGGCGAGTTCGCTCAGGATTCCTTCGACGCCGAACACGACTTGCGGCACGCAAGGCGCGCGGAAGGATGCGACCTTCGGTCGGTTGGAGACGACCTCATAGGAGACCGTCCGCACGTTCTTCAGATCGTAGCGGGTGAACATCGCCTGTGGGGCGTTGGTGAAGGCCGAGCCTGAATAAGGCCCGGTCTGGAAGATCAATTCGGCGTCGGCCGCTGTGATCGTGCCGTCCTTCTTGCAGCCGATCTTGATGCGCGAGGCCGTGCCGGAAACCGGCCCGGTGCCCTTGAAAACCTCGGCGCGGGTGAACGTGATTTTCACCGGACGGCGTGCCTTACGGGCAAGTTGGATTGCGACAGGCTCGGCATAAAAGCCGGTCTTGCCGCCGAAGCCGCCGCCCAGCTCGGACTGCTGTACCTTGATTTTCGAGCCGTTGACCCTGAGGATCTCGGAAAGGCGGTCGCGGTAGACGAAGGGAGCCTGCGTGCAGCACCACAGCTCTATTTCGCCCTCTTCCGAGCAGGTGGCGACGCACGATTGCGGCTCGATGTAGCCCTGGTGCATGGGCTTGGTATCGTAGGAGTGCTCGACGATCACGTCGGCCTCTGCGAAGCCCTTTTCGACATCGCCGACGCCGAGTTCGTAGCGCTCGACAACGTTCGACGGTTTGTCCGCGCTGACCTTGGTGTCGCCGGGCTTGGCGCCCTTGGTGCGCATGTAGGCGTGCAGGACCGGCGCATCGGGTTTCATCGCCGCGACGGGATCGATGACGTGGGGCAGCACCTCGTACTCGACCTTGATGAGCTTCAGGGCGCGCTTGGCGATGGCTTCAGATGTGGCAGCCACAGCCGCAACCGGATGGCCCTCGTGGTAGACTTTCTCGCGCGCCATCACCATGCGGGTCATGTCGCCATAGGGCGTGCCTTCCTTGATCTCCGGGAAGTCCGCACGCGTCACGACGGCCTTCACGCCGGGCAGCTTTTCGGCCGCTGAGGTGTCGATGGACTTGATGTTCGCGTGCGGATGCGGGCTGCGCAGCAGCTTACCAACCAGCATACCCGGCAGGATCAGGTCCGATGAGAACTTGGCGGCTCCCGTCACCTTGTCCCAGCCGTCGTGCTTGATCGGGTTGGTGCCGATGACGTTGAGCTTGCGATCGGCGGAAAAACCGCTGTTCTCGAGAATATCGTGCGCCATGTTACGCCCCTCTCATTTCTTTAGCCGCGACGAGCACCGACTGGATCAGCTTGTCGTAACCGGTGCAGCGGCACAGGTTGCCGGCCAGCCAATAGCGGACTTCGATCTCGGTCGGGTCGGGATTGCGTTCGAGCAGAGCCTTGGCCGCGACCAGAACGCCGGGCGTGCAGATGCCGCATTGCAGGCCATTGTATGCCAGGAACGCGGTCTGCAACGGGTGCAGCTTATTGCCCTTTGCCATGCCCTCGATGGTTTCGACCTTCACGCCCTGTGCCTCCACGCCGAGCATCAGGCACGAGCACTGCAGCACGCCGTCGACCGTCACAGAGCAGGCGCCGCAGTCGCCGGTGGCGCAGCCTTCCTTGGTGCCGGTGAGCATCAGCGTGTCGCGGAGAACGTCGAGCAGTGTCTGATGCGGCTCGACGAGGGCGTCGTAGTCGTCGCCGTTCACCGTCAGGCTTATGTGGTGTTTTTTCATCCGTCGCCCCTCTTACTTATTGTTCTTGGCCCGCTCGAGCGCGGCTAGCGCCACGCGCTTGGCGAGCACGCCCGTTACCTCGATGCGAAACTCCTTGGTGCCGCGCTTGTCGTCGATCGGCTTGCACGCAGCCCGGGTTGCGGCGACCATCTTTTCGATTGCGGCTTCGTCGACTTTGGTGCCGATGAGCGCATCGCTGGCCGCCTTCACGAGCAGCGCGGTCGGAGCCACAGCGCCGATGGCCACGCGCGCCGCCGTGCAGACGCCCTTGTCGTCGAGGGTCAGGTTGATGGCGACGCCGGTGACCGCGATGTCCATCTCGGTGCGCGGGGTAAAGCGCATGTAGGCGTCGCCCGACTGCTTGGCTCGCGCGGGAAAGAAGAACGACGCGATGATCTCATCCTTGGCGAGCGAGGTCTTGCCGGGCGCGATGCAAATCTGCTCGACCGGCACTTCGCGGACGCCCTTCTGACCTACGACCCGCGCCATCGCACTGGCCGTGATGAGCGGTGGCACGCTGTCCGCGCCTGGTGATGCGTTGCAGAGGTTGCCGCCCATGGAGGCGCGGCCCTTGACCTGGATCGAACCGATCAGCTTGACGCCCTCGATCACGCCCGGCCAGGTCTTCGCGAATTCCTTGTGGTCGCAGATCTGCATGCCCGTGGTGGCAGCACCGACGCGAAAGCCGCCGTTTTCGGCCGCGATACCGCGAACCTCCGGGATCTTCTTGATGTCGACGATGAGTTCCGGCTCGATCAGATCGGTTTCCATCTGGACGATCACGTCCGTGCCGCCGGCGAGCAAGCGTGTCATGCCCTTGGCTCCGGCGAGCAGCGCAACTGCGGCGCTCAGGCTCTCTGGCGCTTCGTATCTGAGATCCGTCATCTCTGTGGCCTCTCCTTGGACTTTCGATTTTGAACTGGCGTTTCAGGCGCCCATATCGGCACAAATCCGCGCGCTCGCCAACCCCATCGTGCCGGCGTCCCCGGTCTGTTCGCAAAACGCCTGAAAATCGCATAGACTTGCAGGCCATCGAAATCCCCGGAGAGAGACTTGTCCAAACCGTCCAAGCCTGTGCAGCCGATCGCCGTCACCCAGCTCGGCGCCCATGTGCCCCCGGCTGCCTCCCCCGATGCCGCAATCCTGGAACGGGTGCCCAACCCGCATGCCGACAGCCCATACGTCGCCCGCTTCACCGCGCCGGAGTTCACTTCGCTGTGCCCCGTGACCGGCCAGCCCGATTTCGCGCATCTCGTGATCGACTACGCGCCGCGCGAATGGCTGGTGGAATCGAAGTCGCTGAAGATTTATCTCGCCTCGTTCCGCAATCACGGCGCGTTCCACGAGGACTGCACGGTCGCGATCGGCAAGCGGCTTGCCGCACTGCTTGAGCCGCATTTCCTGCGCATCGGGGGCTATTGGTACCCGCGCGGCGGTATGCCGATCGATGTATTCTGGCAGACCGGCACGCTGCCTTCGGGCGTGTGGTTGCCGGATCAGGGGGTGGCGCCGTATCGAGGGCGGGGGTGAGCGCAATCGAGCCTGCATCGGTAATACTCGACGGCAAAGGCAGCTCGAAATAGGGAGGTGCGACGTTGGCTTCGAAGGCGAAATCCAAGTCCGCTGCTAGGGCGAAGTCCGGCGCGCGCGGTGTGGTGCATGGGCTCCATGCGCTGTCCGCCGCATCCGCAGCGCAGGCGATAGCGAAGGGTGAGATCACCTCGGAAGCGTTGGTGCGAGCTTGCCTCGATCGTATCGCAGAGCGCGAGCCGGATGTGCGCGCCTGGGTCCATCTCGACCCTGATCACGCTCTGGCGCAGGCGCGCGCGTGCGATGCCGAGCTACAGCGCAATGGTCCGCGAGGAGCGCTGCATGGCGTGCCGGTCGCGGTGAAGGATGTCATCGACACGGCGGATATGCCGACGCAGATGGGGTCGCCGATCTTCGATGGCTGGCAGCCGAAGGTCGATGCGGCGTGTGTCGCGCTGGTGCGCAAGGCGGGGGCGGTGATCCCAGGCAAAACGGTGACGTGCGAGCTGGCCGGCATCGCGCCGCGGGAGACGACGAACCCGCATGATCCCACGCGCACGCCGGGCGGCTCATCGAGCGGCTCAGGCGCGGCGGTGGCGGATTTCCATGCGCCGCTGGCGTTCGGCACTCAGACCGGTGGCTCGGTGCTGCGCCCAGCATCGTTTTGCGGTGTGGTCGGGTACAAGCCGACCTACAACATGATCAATCGCGCGGGGCTCAAGTTCGCGGCGGAAAGCCTCGATACGGTCGGTCTTTTCGCACGCTCGGTGGAGGATGTCGCGCTACTGGCGGATGTGTGCATTGATCGCCCACCGCAGGCCTTGCGGGCGTTGGCGCAACCGCCGCGCATCGGGCTGTGCCGCAACGTGATGTGGGAGGCCAACGCGAGCGCGGAGACACGGGCGGCGGTTGAAGGTGCGGTGGAGCGCGCGAAGGCGGCCGGTGCCCAAGTGCGCGACGTCGTGCTCGATACTCCGTTTGCGGAATTGTTCGCCTTGCGCGGGACGATCAACGACTATGAGCGGGCGTGCGGGCTCGCGTGGGAGTGGGCGCATCATCGCGACAAGCTCTCGCCGCAGATGGTCAAGACGGTTGAGCAAGGCCTCGCCGTTTCGCACGCGCAGTATCAGCATGCCCTGCGGCTGGCCGAGCAATGCCGTCTGCGGCTGGACGCCATGATGAACGGCCTCGACGTGCTGGTGACGCCGGCCGCCGATGGCGAGGCTCCCATAGGGCTGCAATACGCCGGAAACCCAGCGTTTCAGGCGCTTTGGACGATGTTGCACGTGCCTGCGATAACGCTGCCTCTGGCCAAGGGGCCGAATGGCATGCCGGTCGGTGTGCAGCTCGTCGGCGCGCGCTGGGCGGATCGCGGGCTGCTGGAGGCGGCGCATTGGATGATGGGGCTAGCGTGAGCCGGTTCGAAACCCTGGTGGCCGATGCGCTGGTGCATCACAAGGTTGGACGCCTCGGCGAGGCGGAGACCGCATATCGCGCGGCGCTGGGCATAGCCCCCGGCCATCCTGCGGTGACGCAAAACCTTGGGGTTCTGGTCGCCGCCAAGGGCGACCACGCTGCGGCACTGGCGTGCTTCGACGCGGTGCTCGCGGCCGAGCCGGCATATGCTTCGGCACACTATAATCGTGGGGTCGCGCTGCAGTCACTCGGCCGGCCCCGCGAGGCGACTACGGCCTTCGCAAAGACCTGCGCCTTGGAGCCGGAGCATTACGATTCGCATCGGGCGCTGGGATTCCTGTTGCTTGCGCAAGGCGATCGTGGGCGGTCGCTGGATCACTTCGCGCGGACCTATGAGTTGCGACGCGGGGAGGATCGTTCCGGCATGGCGGCGACGTCGCTCGGGTCTGCGACGCGGGGCAAGCTGCGGCACGATGCCGATCAATTTCGATACCTGGCCACGCGACGCCGTGACGGCAAGCGCTTCGAGATGATGGCGCGCGCTTACGAGGCGGTTCTCGCAGGCTTTCCGGAGGCGGCGACGAAGCTCGACGCGGATCAGCTCGAAACGATCGGCGAGGACTACAATACCGCGATCCATATATCGCCGGCGCCGGAGGCCCCTGAAGGGGCGATCAACCCGTTGTTGGACGCTGGCGCGATCACGCGGGGCTTCACGGATGGCAACGGCGGCGCGGTGTGGTTCGATGATCTGCTCACGCCGCATGCGCTTGCGGGATTGCGGCGCTATCTGCTCGAAAGCACCATCTGGCACGACTTCGATCACATCGGCGGATTTGTCGCGTCCTACCTGGAAGACGGTCTGGCCTGCCCGCTGCTGCTGCAGATCGCGGACGAGATGCGCGCGCGGTTTCCCGAGCTGCTGGGGCGGCACCCGCTGTCGCAGGCCTGGGCCTTCAAGGGGCTCGAGGCGCAGGCTGAAGTCGAAGCGCACGCCGATGACGGCGCGATCAGCCTGAATTTCTGGGTGACGCCGAACGAAGCCAATCTCGATCCAGGCGGCGGTGGGCTATTGATCTGCCGAGCGCCGCCGCCGCCGGCGTGGCGGATAACCGGCTACGATGCCGATAAGGCGGAGATCGCCGCGTTCCTCGACAGCCACCGGGACGACACGCTGGCCGTGCCCTATGGGGACAACCGCGTCGCGCTTTTCGAGTCACGGTTGTTTCACCGCTCGGACGCGCCGCGTTTCGACACGGACTACGCCAGTCACCGGATCAACGTGACCCTGTTGTTCGGGCGGCACGGCACGTGACGGCGCCAGCGAGAACCGTAGGTCGACGCTGAGACCGGCGCTTCCGCCGGTCGAAGTCCGACGCACCGCGTGAGATGTCGGGCTTCGCGCGAAGGGCGCTTAGCACCGACCTACGAGCGCACGTGCGCGAATTGACACGGTGAGATGCGCGCCCGTATGAATTCGTCGCTGTCGGTGCTAGCCAAATGGCTCGCGCAATCAACGGGAAAGCCCGATGACCATGTCGTTCGAGCCGTGTGAGAAATATACCAATTCAGCGCTTCGGGCGGGCGATGTGGACCCCTACCCGCAGCGGCTGGTTGGCGAGTTCCTTGGGGCCGTCGTGTCGAACGACTGGGTCAACAAGGAATACAAGCTGATCGTGCTCGCGGTGCATGCGCGCGCGCTGGAAGCCTATGCGGGGCAGTTCTTCCACCTGCTGTGCCCGTCGCCCGATGGCGCTGAAGTGTGGATGCGCCGGCCGATGAGCATCTACCGCATCGACAAGAAAGCCGGGCATCTCGAGTTCCTCTACAAGGCCGAAGGTCGCGGCACGCGTGGCATGGCGATGCTGCGCGCCGGCGACGAATTCAACATCGCGGGGCCGCTGGGTAAGGGCTTCACGCTGCAGCCGGGCTGGAAGCACATCGTCGTGCTGGGCCGCGGCGTGGGCTTGGCGACGTTGGCGCCGCTGTCGCAACTCGCGGCGGACAACGGTGTTGGTGTCACCGCGATCCTCAGCGCCCGCAACCCCGATGTCGTGATGTCGAAGGCGCTGTTTGAAAGCTACGGCGCGCGCACCATCACGGTGCTCGATACCGATAAGACCAGCGAGGTGAGCAACGTCGAGAAGATCCTCGAAGGCTTGATCGCCGAGAAAAAGGCCGACGCGTTCTTCACCTGCGGCTCGAGTCGCCTGCTGGCGCTGATGCAACGCCTCGGTAAGAAGCACAACATACCCGGGCAGGTCGCGATGGAGCAGATTATGGTCTGCGGGTTCGGCGCCTGCTACGTGTGCATGCGCACGTTCGAGATCGACGGCGTCAAGACGCTGAAACGCGTGTGCCGCGATGGCCCGGTGTTCAATATGCAGGAGGCCGTGGGATGGTAGATCTCTCCGTCAAAATCGGCGACATCACGCTGCAGAACCCGATAACGCCCGCGTCGGGCGCGTTCTCTTGGGAATACAACGACGTCATCGATCTGAACCGGCTCGGCGGGCTGGTGGCGAAAACGATCTGCCGCGAGCCGCGCCTGGGCAACCCGACGCCGCGCATGGCGGAGACGGAAGCCGGCATCATCCAGTCGATCGGTTTGCCCGGCAAAGGCATCGAGTACTTCGTCGACCACATCGTGCCGGAGTACGCCAAGTTCACGCCGCCGCTGATCGTCAGCGTCAACTCGGACAACATCGCGGACTTTGCCGCGCTGGCGGAGGAGCTTTCCATTCCCGACGTTGACGTGATCGAGGCGAACATTTCCTGCCCGACGCGCAATCAGACGGGCGGCAATTTCGCGATGCACGAGGATTATACGCGCGACTGCATCAAGGCGATTCGGGCGAAGACGAACAAGCCGCTGTGGGTGAAGCTGTCGCCCAACGCCGGCGATATCGTTTCGATCGCGAAGGCGGCGGAGGACGCGGGCGCGGATTGCCTTGTGATCGCCAACACGTTCCTGTCGCTCAAGATCCGCACGGACAATTTCCGGCCGGCGCTCGGCAACAAGTTCGGCGGCCTCGTCTCGCCGGCCTTGAAGCCGATCGTGCTGCGCATGGTCTACCAGTGCGCCAAGGCCGTGAAGATCCCGATCATCGGCATCGGTGGCGTGACCAAGGCGGAAGACGTGGTCGAGTACATGCTGGCGGGCGCATCCGCGGTCGGCATCGGCTACGCGGGGTTCCGCAACCCGACGGCGTTGATCACGATCATCGACGACCTGGAGGCCTGGTGCAACGAGCGCGGCATCAAGAAGGTGTCGGAGCTGATCGGCGCGGTGAAGGACGACGACATGGAGCTCGATCCGCTGGTGGCGGCAAGCCACGGAGTTTGAGCTGAGTTCGTAGGCTCTGATGTCCCTTGTCAA
>CAMDPA010000043.1 GCA_945903565.1 Devosia equisanguinis
TGATCCCGCGAACACCGCACAATGGCTCCACGCGCAGCACGTCGACCGCGCGCGCTTCAAGCCGCTCGAGCCTTGGCCGGCGCAACCCGACGAAGGGTATGCGTACGCCGTGCAGCAGGGATTGCTCGCGGCCCGTGCGCCGGAAACCGGTGAGCTTCTCGCGGGCTACAAGATCGGTCTGACGACGCCGCGCATGCAGAAGCTCTGCCGCGGCGACCGGCCGATTTCGGGCGTGATGCCCGGGCGCGGCATCCGGCGCAACGGCGCGAAGGTCAAGGTGGGCGACTTCGTGCATCTGGGCGTCGAAAGCGAGCTGGCGGTGCGGCTGTCGCGGCCATTGCCCGCCGGGCCGGCGCCCGTCACGCGGGCCGACGTGGCGGCCGTGGTGCTGGAAGTCGCCGCCGCGTTCGAGCTGATCGAAGACCGCCACGCCGACTACGCCACGCTCGATTGGTTGTGGATGGCGGCCGACAACAGTTGGCACACCGGGCTGGTGCTCGGCCCCGCCGTCGATCCGCGCGACGTGGCCGATCTCGCGGGCGTGCTGGCGATCGACGGCGTGGACGTAGATCGTGGCTCGACGCGCGACGTGCTGGGGCATCCTTACGATGCTGTCGCGTGGCTCGCCAATCATCTGCAGGCGCGCGGCAAGCGGATCGAACCGGGCTATTGGATCTCGACAGGGAGCATCGCGACGATCCGCTTCGCGGAGGTGGGGCGGAAGTATCGGTTCACGATCGCCGGCTTGCCGCCGGTGGAGATGGACGCGGTTTGAGGCGGGGGGTACGTTGAGCCCTGGCGACGCGAACAGGGGCGCCGCGCCGCGCGCATTCGCTACGCGACTGGGCTGCCGCCCAGACCCGCTTGGGGGACGTGTCCCCCAAACCCCCTCCTTTTTTGCGCCGGAAGAATGGATGGAGCTGGCACGGAATACGTGTGGATGCTGTAAACAATAGCGTTCGCGCCATCGCTGGTTCGCGACTGGATAGGGGAGCATGAAGGGATGACTTTGGATTTGTGCAGTGGCGGTTCGCTCCGCAGGGTTTCGCGCCGGGGCTTGCTCGCAGCTGCGTTGTCGGCGGTCGCTGTGTGCGCCGGGCCCATGGGCGCGCACGCGGCGTATCCGGATCGGCCGATCACGCTGCTGGTGCCGTTTGCGGCGGGTGGGCCCACCGATATCATCGCGCGCATCATCTCGGTGGCGTTTCAGAAGTCGCTGGGCCAATCGATCATCGTCGAAAATCGCGGCGGGGCCGCCGGCAACATCGGCATGACGATGGTCGCTCGGGCAGCGCCCGACGGCTACACGCTGCTGCTGACCTCGACCGCGATCGCGGTGAACCCGGCGCTGTTCAAAACCCTCGCCTACGATCCGATCAAGAGTTTCGTGCCGATCACCGAGCTGGTGAATGCGCCGAACGTGTTCGTCGTGAATGCGAAGTCGGGCTTCAAAACGATCGCTGATATGGTGGCGGCCGCGAAGGCAGCACCCGGCAAGTTCAACTATTCGAGCCCGGGCCTTGGCACCAAGTCGCATCTAGCGGGCGAGCAGTTGCGGCTGACTACCGGCATCGACATGGCGCATGTGCCCTATCGCGGCGCGGGGCCAGCCGCACTCGCGGTGCTCGAGGCTTCCGTGCAGGTCGGCTCGGTCGGGCTTGCCGCCGCCGAAGGTCTGATCCGCGACGGCGCGCTCACCCCGCTGGCGGTCACCGGCGAGAAGCGGTGGTTCGCGCTGCCGGAGGTGCCAACGATGATCGAATCCGGTTTTCCCGGGTTCGTGTCGGAAACCTTCAACGCGTTGCTCGCACCAGCTGGCACTCCGCCCGATATCGTGGCGCTGCTGGTGAAGGAGAGCCAGGCCGCGATGCGCTCGCCGGAAGGGCGTCAGCAGGCGCTCAAGGCCGGGTTCCAAGTCGTCGCCGGCACGCCCGAGGAACTCACCGCGAAGATTCAGTCGGATATCGTGGCCGTGAAGGAGTTGGTGGCGCGGATCGGGCTGAAGACGGAATAAGCAACGTTTTCCGTCTCCCCGCTTTTCGCGGGGAGACGGTTAGGGTGAGGGGCAGCAACACACGCTGAGGCCGGAACGATAAGGTTCCGGAGCAAGCGGCTGCCCCACGCCCCGACCCTCTCCCTTCATAAGCATGAGGGGAGAGGGAGAAAGAAGCTTATGCGCAAGCCGCAACCGCGCGCTTCACCATCACGCCGATCAGATGTGCGCGGTATTCGGCGCTGGCGTGGATGTCGCTCAGCATGGTGTCGGTGGGGATGGCGATGCCGTCGATCGCTGCCGGCGTGAAGCTCTTTGTGAGCGCCTGCTCCATCGCCGCGACGCGGAAAACGCCGCTGTCGCCTGCGCCGGTGATGGCGACGCGTATGCCCTTGGGCCCTTTCGAAACGAACGCACCGACGATCGCATAGCGCGACGCCGGGTTCTTGAATTTCATGTAAGCGGCGCGCTCGGGGATCGGGAAGCGGATCGCGGTGATGATCTCGTCGTTCTCCAGCGCGGTGGTGAACAGCGCCTTGAAGAACGCGTCCGCGTCGATCTCGCGCTTGTTGGTGACGATCGCCGCGCCAAGGCCGAGGCAGCCGGCGGGATAGTCAGCGGCGGGATCGTTGTTGGCGACGGAGCCGCCCATCGTGCCGCGATGGCGCACCTGCACGTCGCCGATGCCGCCGGCCAGCGTGACGAGCGCGGGGATCGCCTTGGCGACGGCGGGCGAACGCATCACGTCGGCGTGGCGGGTCATCGCCTTGATGGTAACGTTGCCGCCCGAGACATCGATACCCTTGAGGTCGGCGAGCGTCCCGAGATCGATGAGCGCGGAGGGCTTCGCGAGCCGCAGCTTGATCGTCGGCAGCAGCGTCATGCCACCAGCAAGAATTTTCGCACCATCGGTTGCCGCGAGGCGGGCAGCGGCGTCGGCGACGGATTGCGCCTTGGCGTATTGGAAGTCGTACATGGGGGAAGTCCTTTGCCTTCGTAGGCTCTGGGTCAAGCGGAGCGCGACCCAGCATTTGTGGGCGTCGCGTGGATTGCTGGGTCGCCCCCGGATCGCGCTCACGCGCGTCCGGGGGTGACCCAGCCTACGTCAAACCTACGCCTTCATCGTCTCCGACGCGTGCAGCACCGCCTCGACGATGTTGTGATAGCCGGTGCAGCGGCACAGATTGCCTTCGAGCCAGTGGCGCACGTCGGTTTCGGTCGGTGACGGGTTCTTTTGCAGAAGGTCGACCGAGTTCATCACCATGCCGGGCGTGCAGAAGCCGCACTGCAAGCCGTGCTTTTCGTGAAACGACTGCTGCACGGGGTGCAGCTTTTCCGGAGTGCCGATCCCCTCGATCGAGACGACCGTGGCGCCCTCGGCCTGCACCGCGAGCACCGTGCAGGATTTTACGGCGTCGCCGTTCATCAAAACCGTGCAGCAGCCGCACTGCGTCGTGTCGCAACCGACGTGCGTGCCGGTGAGCCCCATATCCTCGCGCAGGAGCTGCACGAGCAGGCGGCGGGCCTCGACCTCGCGGGTTACCTTCTGGCCGTTCACGGTCAGCGTTACTGTCGGCATGTCGCGTCGTCCTTATCTTTTCCTGCGCCGCGCGTCCTGGGTCGTGACGGCGATATTACCCCTTCATCGCGGCGGTGGCCTTCTCGATCAGATCCTTCGGCGCATTGATGATGCGGTCGACGATCTTCTGCACCTCCGCCCCCGACGTGGGGTCCAGCTCGAGGCTGCGCTTGGCGGCCAACTCGATCATCTCGGGGTCGGCGACCATCTTGTCGAACACTGCGCGCAAATAGGCAATCCTCTCCGCGGGAACACCGGGAGGGGCGAGCAGCGACCGGCCGATGCCCGCCACGAGCGAGCCATACTCCAGAACTCGGCGCGCCTCCGCGTCATCAAGCAGATCCTGCATCAGGGGGACGTTGGGCAGCTCCTTGTTGCGCTTGAGACCGGCCTGCATGATCGGCACGACCTCGCCGGCCTTGATCCGAGCCATATGCGTCACGCGCAGCGCATTCCAGGCGTTGGAGGCGACATCGACCTCCTTCCTGTCGAGGGCCAGCAACAGCTCTGCCGAGCCGGGAAAGCCGCACACGAGCTTGATCTTGTAGCCGCCGAGCCCCTTCAACATGGCCGGATACGAATAGCCCTGCGAGCCGACGCCAACGCAACCGAAGATGACTTCTTGCGTCTTCATCGAGCGCAGGTCGGCGAGCGCGTTGTGTTTCAACATGACGAAGACGTTGTTCACCGGCGCAAACGAGCCGATGTACGACATCTCCTGCGTTTTCCAGCGGGCATTGTGCGGCTCGAACACCTCCGCGGCCGAAATGCCCTCGGGGAACACGGCCAATTGCGTCCCGTCCTTGGCACCGTTGGAATAGAAGAACGCGGTTGCCACGAGGCCACCGCCGCCCGGCTTGTTCTCGACGATCACGTTCGACACGCCGGGCAAATGCTTCTTCAGCATCTCAGCGGCGAGCCGGGCATAGAAATCGAACGAGCCGCCCGGCGAGTGGCCGACCATGACCTTGACGGTCTTGTCCTTGTAGAAGTCAGCCTGGCTTGGCCCCTGGGCCTGCGCGGGCCCCGCGAGCCCGATGGCGAGCAGCGCGGCCGACACATGCAATCGCATTGCGGTTGTGGACATCATGACGACCTCGCTCGTGTTATGGCCTGTGCCGGGAGCCTGGAAGGCACTACTTCATAGCGGTGGCGGCTTTCTCAGCCAGCTCTTTTGGCGCCTTGAGAATGTTCGCGACAATCTTGTCGACTTCCGCACCCGGCGTGGGCGCCAGCGTCAGGCTGCGCTGATTCGCGAGCGCGATCATGTCGGGGTCCTTCACCATCGCGTCGAATATGCTTCTCAGGTAGGCAACCCGCTCGGCGGCAACGCCCGGCGGCAACAGCAGCGCGCGCCCGATGGCAGCACCTGAGCTCGCAAATGCAATCGCCTCCTTGGCTTCCGCGTCGGACACCAGATCCTGCAACAGCGGCGTATCGGCGATCTCGGGATCGCGTCGCAGCCCGCCCTGCGCGAACAGGATGACCTCGCCAGTCTTGATCTTGTCGCGGTGCGAAATGCGCAGCGCGTTCCAGGCATTCGAGGCGATGTCGACCTCGCCCTTCTCGAGCGCGAGCAAGTATTCGGGCGAGCCGCGATAGCCGCACACCATCTTGAATTTGAAGCCGCCGAGGTTCTTCAGCATGGAGGGATACTGGTAGCCCTGCGAGTTGACGCCGTCGCAGCCGACCGAGCTTTCGACGCTTTGCATGTCGGCGACCGACTTGACCGCCGCTCCCCGGCGCAGCAGCAGTCCCGAGTTGACCGGCGCGAAGGAGCCGACATAGCGCATCTCCTCGATCTTCCACTGCGCCAACTTGGGCTGCAGCACCTGGTTGTTGGCGAGCTGCTCGGGGAATACCGCCATCATCGTGCCGTCGCGGGCTGCCTGCGCGTAGAAGTGCGCCGACGCGATCAGGCCGCCGCCGCCCGGCTTGTTCTCCACGATGATCGTCGCGACGCCTGGCAGGTGCTTCTTCAGCATGTCGGCGGCCAGCCTGGCATAGGCGTCGAAGCCGCCGCCCGGGGCGTGGCCGACCATGATCTTGACGGTCTTGTCCTTGAAGAACCCGTCGGAGGACAACGTGCCGGAAGTCTGGGCGTGGGCTGGTGTCATCATCGCCAGCAGGGTTGCCACGGCCGCCGCATATCCAACGTGTTTCTTCATTGCCTCGACCTCGCTGCGCGCCGATCCCATGCGCCCGGACTTCATACGCACTGTTGCACAGGTTGACCACAGGGGGATCTCGGCGCGAAGGTGTCCCTCGCAGAGACAGGCAAGCCGTGGTCGGTGCCGCTGTCTGGAATAGGAGGCTCCCATGGCACTCCTGGCCGCCGCTCGTGCCCAGACGGCCGACGACGTCTACAAGGGCCGCGAAATCAAGCTCGCGGTCGGCTTCACGACCGGCGGCGGCGCGGAAATGTGCGGCGGGGAACCGTCTCATTCGGCCGAAAGATCGCGCCGGCCACCCCGTAGCGTTCCCACCCCGCCTAAAGCGGCACCCTCAGCACGGCCCGCAATCCGCCCATCGAGCTTTCGCCGAGGATGACGTCGCCGCCGTGGCTGTGGGCGATGTCCTTGGCGATGGCCAGGCCCAGTCCCGAGCCGCCGGTCTTCTGATTGCGCGCGTGGTCGATCCGGTAGAACGGGCGGAACACGTTCTCGCGCTCGCCCGGCGGAATGCCCGGACCGTTGTCGTCGATTTCGACCCGCAGGAAGCCGCGCTCGGTGGCGGCCCGGATCACGATGTGCGTGCCGTAACGTGCCGCGTTGCTGACGAGATTGGTGATCGCGCGCTTGAACGCCTGGCGCTTCAACGGCAGTTCGAGATCCTTTAGCCGCTTGCGCAGCTTGAGCTCGATCGGCACGCCGTAGATCTGGGAGTCGTCGTAAACCTCCTCGAGCAGCTCGCGCAGATTGGTGGGCGCGGCTTCCTCGCCGCCATCGCCGCGCGTGAACGCCAGATAGTCCTCGAGCATGTGCCACATCTCGTTGACATCGTTGTTCATCGCCCTTGCCTCGGGAATGTTGCCGAGGAGCTCGAGTTGCAACTTGTAACGTGTCAGGATCGTTCGCAGATCGTGGCTGATGCCCGCCAGCATCGTGGTGCGCTGGTCGACATGCAGCTTGATGCGATCGCGCATCTCGATGAACGCGCTCGCCGCTTGTCGCACCTCGCGTGCGCCGCGCGGGGTGAAGTTTGCCGGCGTCGGCCGGCCCTTGCCGAACGCGTCCGCCGCCTCCGCCAGCCTGAGAATCGGACGGATCTGATTGCGCAGGAATAAGATCGCCACGCACAGCAGCACGACCGAAGTGCCCACCATCCAGACCACGAAGATGTGCGAATTCGAGGCATACGTCTGGCTGCGCCGCGTCACGAACCGCAGCACGTTGCGATCGCGCTTGATGCGGATCTCGACCTGATCGGAGTTGCCGACCGTATCGATCCAGAACGGATACTTGATCTGCTGGTTGATCTCGCGCGACAGCGCGCGGTCGAGCAACGAGAAGAACGGCCGCTGTTGCTCTTTGGGAAGATCGCCAGGAGGCAACACCTGGAACCAGAGCTTGAGGCGGTCGCGCGCCAGCTCGATCAGCTGGCCATACTCGTCGTCCTGCCGGTAGCTGTCGTAAAGATCGTTGACGGCCGCGATGTCCTTGACCGTCGCCTCCACCAGGCGCCGCGTCACCGCCTGCCAGTGCCGCTCCATGAAGGTGTAGGCGACCACGCATTGCAGCAGCACGATCGGCGCGATGATGATGATCAGTGCGCGGGCATAAAGCCCTTTGGGCATCAGCTCGCCGAGCAGCGTGGCCGCCCCGCCCATCCCGCGCCAGAGTAATACCAGCACGCCGCGCATGCGCGACGGCGCGGGCTCGACCGTAGCAACTGTCTCTCGGGCGGCTACCATGCTGCGGCTACCATTTCTTCGGCTGCCATCCCTCGGCGGAGCCTGTGCGAGTTGTCAATCCGTGAACAGCACGTACCCCTTGCCGCGCGCGGTTTGCAGATAGACCGGATTGGTCGGGTTGCTCTCGATCTTGCGGCGCAGCCGGTTGATCTGCACGTCGATCGAGCGTTCCGAGCCGGTCGCGTCATCGGTGGCAAGCTCGTGGCGCGCGATCGGCATGCCGGCACGGCTTGCGAACTGGCGCAGCAGGTCCCGCTCCCGTTCGGTAATCTTGACGGCTTCCTCGCCCCGCCGCAGCTCGCCACGCGCCAGATTGAACGTGAGGTCACCCATCCGCACCTCGTCCGCCGGCCCCGCAGCGAGGTTACCACGGCGCAGGAGGTTCTTGATGCGCAGGATCAGCTCGCGTGGCTCGAACGGCTTCGTCACGTAGTCGTCGACGCCGGACTCCAGCCCCTGGATCTTGTCCTCCGTCTCCGAGCGCGCCGTCAGCATACAGATCGGTATTTTCCACTGCGCCTTGAGCTCGCGCGCGAATTCCAGCCCCGTAATTCCAGGCATCATGACGTCGAGCAGCACGAGATCGAAGCTGAGGCTGCGCATCGCCGCGCGCGCGGCAAGCACGTCCGCTGCGGGCGTGACGCGGAAGCCCTGGGCGTTGAGCACGCTCGACAGCAGCCCGCGGATCCGCTCGTCGTCGTCGACGAGCAGGATGTGCGCGGCATTGTCGGCCAGCGGCTCGCGCCGGACAGGCGGGCTTGAAGCGATCGGTTGGTTCATGGCTCGTCTTTCGACTTGTGGGCGCGATCCCGCCCCGTGGGCTTGCCCGTCTCGAACTTGTCTGTTTCGAGCTTGCCAGAGTGGGATGCTCCCCGCGAGTCCGAAGCCACGTCGCCACCATCTGGGAGCGCAGCGGCGATTTCGAGGCTGCCGTTTGAGCGTTCAGCGGAGATCAGCCCCGTCAGGAACGCTTGTACCACCGGCTCGCTGCCGGGGCCAGCCGTTTCCAGCGCCCGCCCGATCTGAGTGATCTGCAGCCGCGCGAGTCGCAGCGCCAGCGCCTTGCCCTGCGGCGTCGTGAAGAGGCGGCGTTCGCGCCGGTCGCTGGCGCCGGCAGCCTGTTCGATAAAGCCGCGGTCGACGAGTTCCTTGAGCACGCGCGCGAGTGACTGTTTGGTGATCCGCAGGATGTCCAGCAGATCCGCGACGCGCAGTCCCGGCTGGCGGTTGACGAAGTGGAGAACACGATGATGCGCCCGCCCGAAGCCGAATGCTTCCAGCACGGCATCCGCCTCTCCGGTGAAATCCCGATAGGCGAAGAACAGCTTCTCGACCAGCTCGATCGCGGCTTCGTCGAGCCGGCCGGCCCCAGTTGCTGAAGCCGTCTCTGCAGCAGCATCCGCAGCGCGCTCGACCGGGCGAAGTGCCGGCGCAGATTGCGGAACTCCGGCAGGATCCGAATTTATGTCAGCCATGTTGACTTATTAAGAGGGCGTCGTTACGCCTGCAAGTGGATTTCGCTCGTTGCCGGGCAAGCAGTAACCGTCGGCGCACAGCCTATCACCTGAGCAGAGTATTATCGCAAAGCCGCGTCGGAAACTTTTGCGAGCTCTGCCTGGGCCTTGATCGGGGCCGAAACGGGACAGGTTGTTTCTTGCTGCGGCGGCGCTGATGCCGGGCCCTGAAGGCTCGTCTCGCCCACACGCTTCAACCCGGAGCACACACCCATGGCTTCTGCCACGCCGTCATTCGCACTCGAGCGCAGTGCGCAGCCCGTGGCCGTGGCCGAGCGCGCCAAGCTGCTGGCCGATCCGGGTTTTGGCCGCGTCTTCACAGATCACATGGCCGTCGTCCGCTACAGCGACGCGAAGGGCTGGCACGACGCCAAGATCACGGCCAGAAAGCCGATTTCTCTCGATCCCGCCGCGGCCGTGCTTCACTACGCGCAGGAAATCTTCGAGGGCCTGAAGGCCTACCGCCTCGCCGACGGCACCCTGGCGATGTTCCGCCCCGACGCCAATGCGCGCCGTTTCAACGCGTCGGCCGAACGCCTCGCGATGCCCAAGCTGCCCGAGGAGACGTTCCTCGAATCCATCCGCCAGCTCGTCCGCGTCGACCGCGATTGGTTCCCCACCGTCGAGGGCGGCTCGCTCTACATCCGCCCTTTCATGTTCGCGAGCGAGGCGTTCCTGGGCGTCAAGCCGTCCTCGGAATACCTTTACCTCGTCATCATCTCGCCCGTTGGCGGCTACTTCAAGAGCGGCGCCCCCGCCGTCTCGCTGTGGATCTCGCAGCACTACACGCGCGCAGCACCCGGAGGAACCGGTGCTGCAAAGTGCGGTGGCAACTACGCTTCCAGCCTCGTCGCGCAAGCCGAAGCCAGCAAGCACGGCTGCGACCAGGTCGTGTTCCTGGACGCTGCCGAGCATCGCTGGGTCGAGGAGCTCGGCGGCATGAACGTGTTCTTCGTGTTCAAGGACGGCTCACTGCAGACGCCGCCGTTGGGGGGCACGATCCTGCCGGGCATCACACGCAACAGCCTGATGACGCTCGCCCGCGACGAAGGCCTGACCGTGCGCGAGGAACCCTATTCGATCGACCAGTGGCGCGCCGACGCCGCGAGCGGCAAGCTGACCGAGGCCTTCGCCTGCGGCACCGCCGCCGTCGTCACCCCGATCGGCACCGTGAAAAGCCCCGACGGCGAGTTCAAGATCGGCGCCGGCGGCCCCGGCCAGACGACCTCGCGCATCAAGCAGAAGCTCGTCGACATCCAACGCGGCGCCGCGCCGGATCCGCACGGCTGGGTCAGCCGGATCGATTGAAGCGCTCGGATTGGCTTCGGCACGACATGAATGGCGTGTCCCCGCCGCCACAGTCTGTACCGCAGACGTGGATAAGCCGCTGTGCACAGATTGCCTCGGCGGTGGGCCTGCGTGAGAGTACACCCCAAATAGGTGCTGTCTCGCGGGAGGTTGCCATGCGCGGCTCGTGGTTCGTTATCGGTCTCTTGGCGCTGACATTGGCCGCCCCTCTGCCCGCCTCGGCGCAACAATCGACGCCAGGCGGCGTCAGCCCGCAGCGCGATTGCCAGACGATCCGCACCTGCAAATTCGAGCGCGGCGGCTCGTTTCGTGGCTGCTTGTCGAGCTACACGTGCCGGACATGCCGCCTCGTGAAGGCGAGCTGCGAGATCGGCGGCCGCCGCGAGAATTGCCAGGAAATGCGCTGCACCTGGGGCGGTTGATACCCGGTAGGGCGGTCAAGCGCGTGAGCGCGCAGCCCGCCGACGTGGCGGGAAACCCGGCGGGTTGCGCGCAATGCGCTGACCCGCCCTACGTGAAGCGGCCCAACTTGAAGCGGGTTGACATCGTGGCAAGCCGCAACACCACATCACAAGGCATCGGGGCCTCGGCGCTCCGCGTCGAAGACGATCGCTTCCTGCGTGGCAAGGGCCAATACGTCGCCGACTATCTTATGCCCGGCACGATGGAAGTCGCATTCGTCCGCAGCCCCGTCGCGCATGGCATCCTGCGTGACGTCGTCGTACCCGCGCATCTCAGCGGCTCCGTTTTCACCGCGCGCGATCTCGAAGGCGTGAAGCCGATCGTCTCCGCGCCACCGCTGCCGAATTTCAAGCGCTCGGCCGAACCGATCCTCGCATCGGGCAAGGTGCGTTACGCCGGCGAGATCGTCGCGATGTGCCTGGCCGCCACCCGCGCCGAGGCCGAGGACATCGCCGCCGAAGTCGCGCTCGATATCGACGAGTTGCCCGCACTCACCGACATGCTCGCCGCCGCCAAACCCGGCGCGCCACTCGTTCACGAAACCTGGGCCGACAACATCGTCATCGCCTACGCCGACAGCCGCGGCTTCGACGCCGAACCCGATGCACCCATCAAGATCACGCGCGACATCCGCACCGCGCGCCATTGCATGTACCCGGTCGAAGGCCGCGGCGCGCTCGCGTATCGAGACGCGCGGTTGGGTTATCTCACACTCGTCACGTCGAGCCAGTTTCCCCATTGCGTGCAGACGGGGCTGGCCGAATGTCTCGGCCTGGAGGATCGCGAGATCCGCGTGATCGCGCCCGATGTCGGCGGCGGCTTCGGCTACAAGGGCGTGCTCACGCGCGAGGAAGTGGCGCTGGCCTGGCTCGCATTGAAACTCGATCAACCCGTGCGCTGGATCGAGGACAGCCGCGAGCATTTGTCGGCCAACGCCAATTGCCGCGAGCACCATTACAAGATCACGGCCTGGGCCACGCGCGACGGCCGCCTGCAGGCGATCGACTGCGTCGCGCACGTCGACGCCGGCGCCTACTCCGCCTTCCCGACGGCCGCCTCGCTTGAAGCGGCACAGATCGCGAACCTGCTGCCGGGCCCCTACGACTTTCCCGCCTACCGCGTGAAGTCCAGCGCGGTCGCGACCAGCAAATGCGGCATACTTCCCTATCGCGGTGTCGCGCGCACCGGCGTTTGCCTCGCCATCGAGGTCGTGATGGACGAGATCGCGCGGCAGACCGGCCTCGAACCGCACGAAGTCCGCCTGCGCAATCTCGCAACGCCCGAGCGCATGCCGTTCAAGAACGTCGTCGGCAAGGTGTTCGATAGCGGCGACCATCGCGAATGCGTGCGCCGCGCGGTCGAAGCGATCGGCTGGCAGTCGGTACGCGCGCGTCAGGGGAAGGGCGAGGCGGATGGCCGGCGCGTCGGCGTCGGGCTGTCGTTCTTCGTCGAGCAGGGCGCACATGGCACGACGGTGCTCGCGGGCTGGGGCCGTCCGATCGTGCCCGGCTATGAGCAGGCGCATATGCGCCTCACCGCCGATGGCGGCATCGAGGTCCGCGTCGGCACCCACAGCCACGGGCAAGGCCATGAGACCACCTACGCCCAGATCGTGCACGAAATCCTCGGCGTCGATATCGCCCGCATCAAGGTGTTGCAGGGCGATACGATCTACACGCCCTACTCGACGGGAACCTGGGGTTCGCGCTCGATCGTGATGGGCGGCGGCGCCGTTTCGCGCGCCGCGAAGACCATCGCGCAGCGCGCGGCCCGCATCGGCGCCCACCTGCTGCAGGCCGACCCGGCCATCGCGCGCGTGGAGAACGGCCACGTGATCGCGGGCGCTGGCAGCGTGTCGCTCAAGGACGTCGCGCGCGCATGGTATCTGCAGCCACAGACGTTGCCGCCCGATGTCGAAACCGCCGGCCTCGACGTGACCGCCGGCTATCGTGCCGCCAGCGACGCCGGCACGTTCAGCTACGCCGCGCACGCCGCTGTTGTCGCCGTCGACACCGAGACTGGCCGCATCGAAATTCTCGACTACGTGGTGGTCGAGGACGGCGGCACGCTGGTCAATCCGATGATCGTCGACGGCCAGATCCGCGGTGGCGTGGCCCAGGGCATCGGCACAGCTTTATACGAGGAGACGCCGTTCGACGCACGCGGCCAACCGCTTGCGACGTCACTCGGCGAATACCTTCTCCCCGACGCGACGACGGTGCCGTCAATTCGGATCGGGCACATGGAAACGCCCTCGCCCCACACCGAGCACGGCGCGAAAGGCATCGGTGAAGGTGGCGCGGTCGGCCCACCCGCCGCCATCGTGTCCGCCGTCAACGACGCGCTCCGCCACCTCGGCGTCGAAGTGCACGATCTGCCGCTGACCCCGCAACGCGTGGTCGCCGCCATCCGCGCGGCGTCGCGTTGAGCGACTACACCACCCGCTGGAACCCCTCGTTGTCCCCCAGCGCTTCCTCGCGATAGAGGCCCAACCCCTCGATCACTGGCAGATCGTTGAACGAGAACAGGCAGGCGTCATCGCTCGCCGAGGCGTTGCCGTGCTCGTGCCACGCCCACGACGGCACGCAGAAGATGTCGCGCTCGGTCCACTCGAAACGCTGGCCGCCGATGATCGAGTAGCCGCTACCCTTCGCGCACTGATAGATGAAGCTGCCGGTGTGCCGATGCGCCTTGGTGCGCTCGCCCGGCCGCAGCATCTGCATGCCCGCGCCGATCGTCTGCATCACATGGCCGCCGGTCGCGGGGTTCACGTACTTCATGTGCACGCCATCGAACGGCGAGCCGTCCGTGGTCTTCGCATAGCGCGTCAGCGCGTCGTAGGTCGGCGCCCACTCATACTTGAGCATCGGCGAGTAGCGCTTGCTCCATTCCCCCGTCGACGGCATCAAACCCGCGTTGCCCCAGGTCTTGGTCATGTCGTCCACGGCGTATCCGACCTTCTGATAGAGGTCGGGATGAACCGCAAAGAAGTTCGCCTCCATCGCGTTGACGAAGGGGATGTCGAGCCCGTCCTGCCAGATGCAGGTCGAACCGCTGGCCTCCACGCCATGCTCGTGCCAGGTGCCGTTCGGCGTCAGCACGAAATCGTTGCCGCCGAGCGTCATCTTGTGGCCGTCGACGACCGTGTAGGCGCCGCTGCCCTCCATGATGAAACGCAAGGCGGACGCCGAATGCGCATGCGAGGTCGCGACTTCGCCGGGGTGCATCACCTGCAGGCCAGAATAGAGCCAGCCGACCGCCGCTGAAACGTCCCGCCGACCCGGGTTGTTGAGATAGATGACGCGCCGCCCCGCCTTTTCCGGCGAGACCAGCGACACCGAGCGCAGCACCGGCTCGCGCAGATCCGCGTAGCGCCACAGCACCGGCACCGACGTCGACTTAGGCTGCCACGGCTCGATCTGGTTGGCGACGGTCCACAGCGCGCCGGTCTCGAAGCGCTCGAGATCCTTGTAGTAGGCGACGAGCTCCGGCGTATCCTCCACGTTGGCGCGGCCGACGACTTCTTCCCGCATGGCGCTACTCCGGTATGAGGCGAACGATGGCTCTTGCTGCGCGATAGTAGCGCAGCTTGCGCGCGCCGCGAACCGCGCAGCCAGATGCAACCGGGAATCGGCTCGCCCACCTTGAATTAGAGCAATTCTAAACCGTTGATTTCATGTTGCTTTATTCGTTGTGGCGCGACTACGCTGCGTGCTGGACGAAAACACCGGAAACGCATGATGGCATCGAGAATTCGACTTACATCGCCGGCGCGCCGCCTCGGCCTTGCGGTGATTGCAGCGTTGCTGCACGCATCCGCCGCGCACGCCCAGGCCGTCAACCTCTACACCACGCGCGAGCCCGGCCTCATCAAGCCGCTGCTTGAAGCCTTCACCAAGGCGTCCGGCATCCAGGTCAACACCGTGTTCGTCAAGGATGGCCTCGCTGAACGCGTCGCGGCCGAAGGTGCCCGCTCGCCGGCCGACGTGCTGATGACCGTCGACTCAGGCACGCTGGTCGAGCTGGTCGACAAGGGTATCACCCAGCCCATTCAATCGGCCGCGCTGGAAACAGCGATCCCGCCAGCTTTGCGCGATGCCGGCGGCCACTGGTTCGCGCTGTCGATGCGCGCACGGATCGTCTACGCCTCGCGTGAGCGGGTGAAACTCGACGCGATCACCTACGAGGATCTGGCCGACCCGAAATGGAAGGGCAAGATCTGCGTCCGCTCGGGGCAGCACCCCTACAACACCGCGCTGATCGCCAACCTTATCGCCCGCAGCGGCGAGGTCGCGGCCGAGGCATGGCTGACGGGCCTCAAGGGCAACCTCGCCCGCAAGGCCTCGGGCGGCGACCGCGAAGTGGCGCGCGACATCCTCGGCGGCATCTGCGACATCGGCATCGGCAACTCGTACTACGTGGGCCTGATGCGCAGCGGCAAGGGCGGGCCGGAACAGAAGCGCTGGGGCGACGCCATTGACACGTTGATGCCCCGCTTCAAGGATGGCGGCTCCCACGTCAACGCTTCCGGCGCGGCGGTCGCCAAGAACGCACCCAACAAGGCGAACGCGATCAAACTGCTCGAGTACCTCGTGACCGACGCGGCGCAGGATGCCTATGCACGGCTCGACTTCGAGTATCCGGTCAAGGCCGGCGCGCCCGTCGATTCGATCATTGCCGGTTTGGGCCAGCTCGTGCCGGACACGACGCTGCTGACCGAGATCGCGCGCAACCGCCGCAAGGCCAGCCTGCTCGTCGATAAGGTAGGCTTCGACAACTAGAGCACTTTCCACTGGATGTGAATCGCGAAGGAGCAACGACGACCGTAGGCTGGGTCAAGCACTTGCGCGACCCAGCATTGTTCCGGCATGCCGTGGATTGCTGGGTCGCTCCCGGATCGCGCTACGCGCGTCCTGGATTGACCCAGCCTACGTGGAAAGCGCTGTATCCGGCGCGTTATATGCATGGGGCAGTATCCCCTCTCCCCGCCTTTTTGCGGGGCAAGGGAAAAAAACTCTGGGAGGACGATCAGCAAACACGATGCAGTGGTTTCGTGCGGCCAGTCAGCGCTATCTCGACGATGCATCCGCCGCGGGCTGGCTCGCGGCGGCCGCTGTCGTTGCATTGCTTGTGGCAGCTCCGATCCTCTCGCTGATCATGATCGCGGCGCAGGGCTCGGGCGATCTGTGGCCGCATCTGGTCGCGCACGTGTTCCCGCGCACGCTGCGTGACACGGTGCTGCTGCTCGCCGGCGTCGGCGCGATGGTGATGACGATCGGAACCGGCCTCGCCTGGTTGCTGACGGCCTACGATTTTCCCGGACGCCGCATCTTCGACTGGGCGCTGCTGCTGCCCTTGGCGATCCCGACCTACATCATGGCGTTCGCCTATCTCGACATCCTCCACCCCATCGGCCCGGTGCAATCGGGGCTGCGCGCGCTGTTCGGCATAACCAATCCGCGCGATCTATGGTTCCCGGAAGTGCGCTCGCTCGGCGGCTGCATTCTCCTATTCGGCTTCGTGCTGTACCCCTACGTTTTCCTCTCCACACGCGCGATGTTCCTGATGCAGGCCGCGAGCCTGATCGAGGTCTCGCGCACGCTCGGCGCATCGCGCGCACGAGTCTTCTTCGCGGTGGCGCTGCCGCTCGCCCGCCCGGCGATTGCGGTGGGCACGTCGCTCGCGCTGATGGAGGCGCTGAACGACATCGGCGCGTCGGAATTTCTCGGCGTGCAGACATTATCCGTGTCGATCTACGTCACCTGGATCAACCGCTCGAACCTGCCGGGCGCGGCGCAAATCGCAATCCTGCTGCTGGCGATCGTGCTGGGGCTGATCGCTATCGAGCGTTGGGCACGGCGGCATCAGCGGTTCGTGTCGCCAGCCCAGCGGGCGCGTCGCGCCGCGCCGCAGAAGCTCGAAGGCGCGCGTGCTTGGGTTGCCATCGCGATCTGCTCGGTACCGCTGCTGTTCGGCTTCCTGCTGCCGGCACTTTACTTGCTCGTGCAGGCGGTGAAGCGCGCGCGCTTTGCAGGCATTTCGTCCGAGATCCTGCGTGAGATCGTCAACACCGTCGTGGTCGCCGGCGTTGCAACCGTGGTCGCGCTGACGCTTGGGCTGATCGTCACGTATGCGGGCCGCCTCGCACGCGGACCGATCGGACAGGCGATCGTGCCGGCGGCGAGCATCGGTTACGCGGTGCCCGGCACCGTGCTGGCGATCGGTTTGCTGACGCCGCTCGCGGCCATCGACAACGCCTTTGCCGGCCTGATCGAAACCGTTTTCGGCGTGCAGGTCGGTCTCATCCTGACCGGGACCGGCATGGTGCTGATCTACGCCTATACCGCGCGTTTTCTTGCGATCTCGGCGGGCGGCATCGAGGCCGGCTTCGGCAAGATCTCGCCCTCGCTGGATCAGGCCGCGCGCACGCTGGGCCATTCGCCCGGCGCCACGCTCATCAAGGTGCACCTGCCGCTGATCCGCCCCGCGCTCGGTGCGGCAGCCCTGCTCGTGTTCGTAGACTGTATGAAGGAATTGCCAGCGACGCTGCTGCTGCGCCCGCTCAACTTCGAGACACTGGCGACGCATCTTTACGGCGAGGCCGCCCGCGGCACGTATGAGGACGGCTCGATCGCGGCGCTGTGCATCGTGCTGTTCGGCATGGTGCCGGTGATCATGCTCGCGCGACTGAGCCGGCGTCCCGCGCTCGGCTTCGACCAGATCTCCGGCCGCGCCACCAGCGATGCGATGGCCGATCTGTTGCTCGGACCCGACGCCGCGGGGCAACCCGAACCAGAGCCGGAGCCGGTAACGACGGTGGAGGCGCGCACATGAGCCGGCGCGCCGACATCAAGCCCGCCGCGCTTGCGATCAGCAACGTGCGCAAGGTTTTCTCTGGGATGGAGGTGCTGACGGGCATCTCGATGGAGGTCGCGGCCGGCGAGATCGTGTGCCTGCTCGGCCAGTCGGGTTGCGGCAAGACCACGTTGCTGCGCATCGCCGCCGGGCTCGAGCGGCCGACCTCGGGAACCGTCTCCCTTGCAGGCTGGGAAGTGGCGGGTCCCGATCGTTTCCTGCCGCCGGAGTCGCGCGGCGTCGGCCTGATGTTCCAGGACTATGCGCTGTTCCCGCACCTGACGATCCTGCACAACGCGATGTTCGGTCTCGATGCGCTGCCGGCGATGCGCGCCCGCGAGATCGCGATGGCCGCGCTCGATCGCGTCGGCCTGAAGCCGCACGCCGGCGACTACCCGCATATGCTCTCGGGCGGCGAGCAGCAGCGCGCCGCACTCGCCCGCGCGATGGCGCCGAACCCGCGCATTCTGCTGATGGACGAGCCGTTCTCCAACCTCGACCAGCGCATGCGCTTCCGCATTCGCGAGGAGACGATCGGCCTGCTGCGCGAGAAGCAGTCGACGGCCGTCGTGGTCACGCATGATCCGGTCGAGGCGATGAGCATCGCCGACCGCATCGTGCTGATGCGTGCTGGCCGCATCGTGCAAGCAGGCACGCCCGAGGCGCTCTACAACCGCCCGGCATCGCTGTTCGCCGCCCGTTTCCTGTCGGACTTGAACGAGCTGCCGGGCGTCGCGCGCGAAGGTTTCGTGGAGTGCCGTCTCGGCCGCTTTGCCGCCCCCGGCATGCCCAACGGCGACGCCATTGTGTGCATCCGCCCGCAGTCGGTGGCGTTGCGTCGTCGTGGTGGTGAAGCCGCCGCCGCCGACGAAGACGAAGGCGAAGTGCTGAGTTGCCGGTTCCTGGGCGAAACGCAGCGCCTGCTGGTGTCCGTCGACGGCCTCGACCAGCCGCTCGACGTGAGCCAACCCGTGACATCCGGCCTGCACGAGACCGGCAGCCGCGTCGCCGTCCACATCGACGCCACCCGCGTCCTCACCTTCCCCGCCGCCGAGGCCGGCGTGCGTTGATCGCGGCGAGGCGTGGTCGCTAGCTTGGCCTGTATCCACTCCTTGAATGGCAACTTTTAGAGCTCGACCGACCGTCGCCGCGGCGGCAGTGTGCGGGGAGTTTTGACCCGAAGCGGTCCTTTGTTGCCACAAGCGCCGCGCGTGCCGCCGCCCCCTCCAGGGGGCGGAGGCGCGCGCGGCGCCCTCGACGGCGGCCCACTGCGGACGGACGTGAACGGAGTATTTCCCGTCTGCAGCCGAGGGGATACCGACCGT
>CAMDPA010000044.1 GCA_945903565.1 Devosia equisanguinis
CTGCAGTATCCTCTGCAATTTCACGAGCCGCTCCTTACCGGGCGGCTCGTTTCGTTTGTGGTTACATCCGCAGCACGCGCAGCCAGCGCGCGACGTCGAGCAGGCTCATCGCAGCGGCAGCGACGTAGGTGAGAGCTGCCGCGCGCAAGATCTGCCGCGCGGCGGGTCGGTCCTCGGGCTTCAGCATTTCGGCCTTGTCGAGCAGCGGCAGCGCCCGCCGGAAACTCGCGTCGAGTTCGACGGGCAGCGTCACGGCGTGGATCAGAATGGCGAAGCTCATGATGAACAGGCCGGCCAGCAGCTCCAGCACGAGAAGCATCGGCGACTTCGCCAGCAGCACGACGATCGGCGCGGCCAGCATCACGATCACGCCGATCTTCTCGACACGGATCGCCTGCTTGGCGAGGCGCGTGCGGGCCGCCAGCGGACCATAGCCGGTTGCATCCTGCATGGCATGGCCGACCTCGTGCGCGGCGATCACGATCGCCGACAGCGAGTGACCGTCGTGGTTGGCTTCGAGCAGCCGGACCACTTTGGCTTGCGGATCGTAGTGATCCCCCAGCGTCGTCTTCTCGACCTTAACGCTGTTCAGGCCCATCCGGTCGAGCAGGGTGCGGGCAGCAACGGCGCCGGTATCTGGAATGTCCGGCCGATGCCCGGCGTGGGTGGCGATCACCCGGCGCACCCACATCTGCGGTATGAACGCGAGGGCGAGGATTGTCAGTAGAACGATGATGCCGATCGCCAAAGGATGCCTCCTCGTCGCTTCGCGTTCAACCCACTACTGCCAGCAACGAATGCCGCCGACCTCGATGTGCCGCAGCGCGACGGCAATCGATTCACTTGTTCTTGGACCTGTCCCTAGCTCAGATGCCCTTGCTCGCGGTACCAGCGTTCGGCACCCGGATGAAGCGGGACGTCCATCGGGGTTGCGTCGGTCTCCTTGCCGATTTGAGAGATGCCGAGGTGAGTGCCTTTTTCCCAAGGCATTTCGTCGTGCCGCGCGCCGAAAGCACCGCAGATGTCGTAGGCGACCTTGTCGGGCAGCGATGCGCTGGCGTACAGCGGCCAGCCGCTGAAATCGATGCATTCATGGCCCCCCGGAAGATGCGCGAAGCGGCCATAGTTGAGGGGACCGCGACGCCAGCCGAGGCTGCCGAGATGGGCGAACGCGGCCTCGTCGAGATCGAGCGGGACGAAGCCATGCGCCAGGGCTTCGTCGATCCAGGTGCTGATGCCCTCGTCCATGATCGCGTCGATCGAGCCGTCGCGGATGCCGGCGAGGCGGCGCTTGTCGCCGGGACCGCCGATCGGATGGACGCTGCCGCCCCACGACTTGATCTCGTCCAGGCTCATGCCATGGAAGGCGAGGAGCTGATTGATCAGCACCAGCGTCGAATGCGTCGGGTCTTCGCGCAGCGAGATCTTCAGCGGATAGCGCGCCTTCTTGACGTCGTGCAGGGATGAGAAGCCGAGCTTCTTGCGGATGCCGATGACGAAGCGGTCCATGCTCGGATAGTTGCCGATGATGCGCAGGGGCAGCGGCTGATGGAAAAGTCCGACACCGCGATAGGCCTGCGTGAGCATGGCGGATGGATTGACGAACGCAGCTTCGATCTCGCCCTTGGCGACGGCGTGGGCCATCACCGCCGAGCCGGTCGACATCCGCAGCCAGGGTTTGAAGTCTGCCCCCGCGCCGCTGCCGACGACGATGCACATGTCGCGGTTACCGCCGTAGGGCGTTTCGGGATTGCCGGCAATGTGCAGGCCGAGCTCCCAGAGGATCTTGGCGCGCTTGAAGTTGGCGCCGATCGGTAAGGGTTCCATGTCGTCTCCTGCTCTGATTGTTGTGGTTTGAAATCAAGCCGCTGAAAGATCGCCGAACAACACCGACAGCAGTCCGCCGGCGGTCAACACCTCGGTTTCGCGTGCGGTGTCCAGGCGGACATCCAACGTGACGCTTTGGACGGTGCGGCCGTCGCGTTCGATGTCGAGTTCAATCTTGCCACCGACCTTCAGGCCTTTGTCGAGCCCGCGCAGGCGGAAGGTGTCCGCGCCGGAAAGGCCCAGCGTCTTGCGGGTTACGCTATCGGGGAAGGTCAGCGGCAACACGCCGACCGCGACGAGATTGGCGCGATGGATGCGTTCGAAGCTCTCCGCGATCACCGCGCGCACGCCGAGATAGCCGACGCCTTTCGCCGCCCAGTCGCGCGAGGAGCCCGCGCCATAGCGCTTGCCTGCGATCAACAGTGTGGGCACGCCTTGCGCTGCGAAAAGCATCGCGGCATCGACAAGTGCGATCGGTTTTCCGGTTGGCGTCAATTTCGTGCGCGGGCCGGCCTCGTCGATCAACTCGTTGCGGATGTGGGCATTCGCGAACGTGCCGCGGACGGCGACGGCGTGATGACCGCGCCGCGCCGCATAGGTTCCGAAATCCTTCGGCTGCACCTGCCGTTCCGCCAGCCAGCGCGCGCCGGGCGTGCCGGCGAGAATCTCGCCATTGGGCGACAGATGGTCCGTGGTGATCGCATCGCCCAGGATCGCCAGCGCCTTCATGCCCTCGATCACGTCGGGAATGCTGCCCGCGGCCAGAGGCGGACGGATCGGCGAGCGGGCGAGAAACGTGCTCGCGGGCTTCCAGGGATAGCGGTCGCCCTTGGGTGCTTCGACGGCCTGCCATCCGGCGTGACCGTTCAGCCCGGCGCCATAGACCTTGGCGTAGGACTCCGCGGTGACGGTGCGCGCGAGCTTCGCAATCTCGTCCTCCGATGGCCAGATGTCGGCGAGCATCACGGGCTTGCCATCTAAGCCCGTACCGAGCGGTTCGCGTGTGAGGTCGATCCGCACCGAGCCGGCGATGGCGTGCGCGATGACGAGTGCGGGCGAGGCGAGATAACCCGCGCGCACCAGGGCGTGAATGCGACCTTCGAAATTGCGGTTGCCCGAGAGCACCGCGACGCCGACGACCTTGCCGTCGCCGAGCGCTGCCTCGATCTCGGGCGCGAGGATGCCGGAATTGCCGTTGCAGGTCGTGCATCCATAGCCGACTACCTGGAAACCGAGGGCATCGAGCGGGGCTTGCAAGCCATTGGCGGCGAGATAGTCGGCGACGACCCGGGAACCCGGCGCGAACGTCGTCTTCACCCATGGTTTGACGCTGAGCCCGCGGGCGGCCGCGTTGCGGGCAAGCAGGCCGGCGGTCACCATGCCAGCGGGACTCGACGTGCTGGTGCAGCTCGTGATGGCGGCGATGACCACGTCGCCATCGCGGCGCTGTTGGCTTACATCGTGCGCTTTGCCGTTGGGCGCGGCGGGTTTGAAGGCGGTCGCGAATGAGGCCGGCACCTGAGACAGGGCAACCCGCTCATCCGGGCGGCTCGGGCCGGCCATGCAGGACTCGACCTTCGACAGATCGAAGTCGATGACCTGGTCGTAAAGGCCGGCGACCTCGTTGATGGCCGGCACGCCCCAGAACCCTTGCGCTTTGGCGTAGGCCTCGACGCGGCGGACGTGGTCTTCCTTGCGGCCGGTGAGGCGCAGATAGTCGAGCGTGCGGCGGTCGATCGGGAACAGCAACGAGGTCGCGCCATACTCCGGCGCCATGTTGGCGATCATCGCGCGTGTCTCGACCGGCAGCCGCGCGACGCTTTCCCCGCACGCCTCGATGAAGGCGTTGACGACGCCGATGCCGCGCAGGTGCTCGGCGATGTGCAGGATGAGATCGTTGGCGGTTGCGCCGGGTTTCAAATCGCCGGAAAGCCTGAGCGCCACCACGTGTGGATTGGCGATCAACGTCGCGTGGCCGAGCATCGCGCCTTCCGCTTCCAGCCCGCCGACGCCCCAGCCGAGCACCCCAAGGCCGTTGACCATCGTGGTGTGGCTGTCGGTACCCAGCAGCGTATCGGCGACCGCGAGCCGGCCCGCGCCCGCGATGTCGATGACGCGCACGACGCTCGAGAGATGTTCCAGGTTGAGCTGATGCATGATGCCGCTGCCTGGCGGCAGGATGCGCATGTGATCGAACGTGCCGGCGCACCACTTCAGGAACTCGAAGCGCTCGCGATTGCGCTCGACTTCGATGCGCTCGTTGAGCGCCAGCGCGTCGGGCCGGCCGCCGTGCTCGGCGATCAGAGCGTGGTCGACGACGAAATCGACGGGGATTTGCGGGTTGACGCGACGGGGATCGACGCCGCGGTCGGCGAGTGCGTCGCGCATCGAGGCGAGATCGGTCATCAGCGGCAGGCCGGTGAAGTCCTGCAACAGCAGCCGCGTCGGATTGAACTCGACGAGGCCCTTGCGCGGCTGTTGCGCGAGCCAGCCGAGATCCATCGTCTCGCCGGGTTGGGCACGCCGCAGCATCGTCTCCGCGAAGATCCGCAGGGTGCGCGGCAGTTTACTCGTGGCGCAAACGCCCAGGCGCTCGGCCTGCTCCAGGCTGAGATAACGCACGCCCTCCGCATCGCCCGGCAACGGGGCTACGAGATCGGGATCGATGCGGTGTTGATTGGTCACGCGGGTCAGCCTTTCGAGGTGGGCATACGGGCGCGCTTGTGAGCCGCCAGTTGCCCCACCAGATGAGCCACGGCGGCAGGCGCCTTGGCAAGCTCGGGGATCTCATCGAACAGGGGTATGCCGATTCGCCGCGCGGGCACGCCATAGGCCGCGAGCAACCGCTTGGCAGCGGACTCGTCGAGTACGGTGCACCCCGCTTGCGTGGCCTTGGAATGGATCCCGTAGGCGGTCAAAATGGCTGTTCTCCCTCTCTCGTTTCGCAGCCGGAGTAAGCCGCACGGCCACGGCGGCTACCAGTGCGAATTCCACGCAGCGCATGTGAGCCGCCGGCGCACAGAAAATGTCGGGTAACAAATCAGGGGCCTACCCGGACGCTGCCTCCCCATTCAGGATAGCATGATGCAGGGAGACACAAGATCTCCCGCACGGGATAGCTCTGGCGCGGGAAAAAGTGGCGGTGACGATGCTTGCCACTTCGAACGCCACCTTATTTCAGCCGATCGAGGGTGTTTCAGCCCGAGTTCGGCGGGGACCCAGCGCAAGACCCGTCGAAGGCGCAATACAACGGGTGCGCCCAGCTATCACGGTTGTCGCGTATGAACCGTCGGGATGAGGCCGGCAATTCCGCCGGTCGAAGCCCGACGCATCGCCCTAACCCGACGTATCGCTCTGCATCGTCGGGCTTCGCGCAAAGGGCGCTCAGCATCGACCGACGAGCGCACGTTATTTGCCATTGCCCTGACCCAGCTATAGTCAATCATCGCGCCGCTTGGTACCCGACGAACCAGCCGCCGCAAACACTTCACGCGAGGACGCATGACCGCCAGCTTCAATACCGGAATTCCCGCCGTCGACCGCTATCTCGCCAAAGGCTACGACGATGTCAGGGGAATGTCGTCGCGGTTCTCGGCCACGATCACCGGGCATCTGTTGCGGCGCCAGAGCGAGCTCGGGATCGGCGGCTCTGTGGCGGAGATCGGCACCTTCGAAGGCCGGTACTTCATCGCAATGGGGTTGGCGCTAGCCGAAGGAGAGCACGCCTACGGCTTCGATCTGTTCGAGTGGCCCGGCAGCCCTTTGCTCCAGCGGCTTCAAGCCAACACCGATGCGCACGGCTTGGCGCGTGATCGTTTTACGCCGCGCTCGTTCGATACCGGCAAACTGACGGCGGCGGAGTTCTCGGCGCTGACGGGCGGTGCGCCATTGCGCTTCATCCATGTTGATGGGGATCATTCGCCGGAAGCGCTGACGCAGGATCTCAGTCTGGCGCATGCCAACCTGCATCCACAGGGCCTCATCTGCGTCGACGACATGCTGCATCCCGCGTTTCCGTTCCTCGTGGTGGCGGTGCACGACTACCTGAAGCGGCATCCGGAAATGTGCCTGATGTGCGTGATCGACCGCGAAGACATCGTCGGCGCGCCGAAGTTCATTTTGTGCCGTACCGACGCTGTGAAGCTGTACGAGGCCGACTTGATGCAGCGCTTCACGGCGCAACACTTCACGATGGGCGGCGATGCGATGGGGCACCTGTGCGTCGTGCTCACGCCGCATCCAAGATTGATGGCCTGAGGTCAAATGACGGCCTACTGGAAGCCCTTGATTCCGTCCCACAGCAGCTTCAGCGACGTGAGAACGAGGATCGCGTAGCAGCCTTGATAGAGGCGGCGCTGGTCGAGATGCTGGTTGAGCCGCCAGCCGACCCAGACGCCGATCACCGCGACGGGCACGCAGATTGCGATCAGTGTCCACATCGCCGTGGTCGGCCGGCCGATGATCAGCCACGGCCATACCTTGATCGCGTTGCCGACCGTGAAATAAATCGTGGTGGTGCCGACGTAGACCTCTTTCGTCAGGCCGAGCCGCAGCAGATACATCGCCAAAGGCGGGGTGCCGGAGTGGGCGATCATCGTCGCGACGCCCGAGACGGTGCCGGCGAGTGCTGCGTGCCAGTCGTTGCGCGGCGCAACCGTCGGCCTCTGACCGCCGGCATACCAGTGGGCGGCAAACAGCAACGAAACGACGGCGATTGCGATCGACACGAAGCGGGCATCGAGCAGCGCGATCGTCAGCGTGCCGAGCCCGATGCCGATCGCCATGGCAGGCACCAGCACCTTGATGTCGGGCATCGACCAGGTGCGCGGCGGATAATACTTGAGCGCGACGATATCCATCGGGATGAACAGCGGCGCAACGATTGCGCCGGCGGTCACGGGATCCATCACAAGCGACAGGATGGGGATGCCGACGAGGCCGAAGCCGCCCCCGAACGCACCCTTCACCATCGCGATCAGCGACGTGGCGAGCACGGCGGCGACGACATGCGAAAGCTCGAGCTCCGACATGCCTTCAGCGCCCGATATCGTATGCGGCCAATGCCGCCATGTTGACGATCTCGTTGTCCTTGGCGCCGAGCGGGCAGATCTGCACGGGATGCGACAGGCCAACGAGCAGCGGGCCGATCAAGGTTGCTCCGCCCAGCTCCTTCATCATCTTGGAGGCGATCGAAGCGGAGTGGAAGGCCGGCATGATCAGCACGTTGGCGGTGTCCTTGAGGCGGCAGAACGGATAGCGCTCCATCGCCTCCTTGTTGAGCGCGACGTCGGCCGCCATCTCGCCGTCGTACTCGAAATCGACTTTGCGGCTATCCAACAGCTCGACCGCCCGCCGCGCCACGTCCGAGCGCTCGCCGCGGGGATGGCCGAACGTCGAATACGCCAGCAGCGCCACCCGCGGCTCCATGCCGAGCCGCCGTGCCACCTTGGCCGCGCTCTCCGCGATGTCAGCCAGTTCCTCCGAAGTCGGCATGTCGTGGACGCTGCTGTCCGCGATCAGCACCGCACGCCCGCGCGACAGCATCAGCGAAACGCCGATCGGGCGCTGGCCGGGCTTGGCGTCGAGCACACGGCGCACGTCTTCGTAGGCCGTGTACCAATTACGGGTCACGCCGGTGACGACGCCGTCGACATGGCCCAAGGCGACCATGCAGGACGCAAACACGTTGCGGTCGTTCTTGACGAGACGCAGGCAGTCGCTGAGCAAGTAGCCTTTGCGCTGTAGCCGCTGGAAGAGGTACTCCGCGTAGTCATCTAAACGCCCATCGAGGCTGGTGTCGTGCCGCTCGAAGGCGTCAGTCAGCTCGATGCCGGCCGCCTTGAACGCCTCGCGGATCGGCTCCTCGCGTCCAATCAGCACGGGTTTGCCCAGGCCCGCCTGAAGGAAGGCATTGGCCGCGCGTGCGACTTGCGGTTGCTCGCCTTCCGCGAACGCGATGCGCTTGGGTTCGTTCTTCACGCGGTCGAAGATCGTTTGCAGCCAGCCGGCGACCGGATCGAGGCGGCCGGACAATTGCGCGACATAGGCGTCCATGTCGACGATCGGCTTGCGGGCAACGCCAGATGCCATCGCGGCCTTCGCCACCGCCAGAGGCACGTGCGTGATCAGGCGCGGATCGAATGGTGCCGGGATAATGTACTCCGGCCCATAGCGGACGTGCCGCCCATAGGCTTCGGCGACCTGATCGGGCACATCGAGCTTGGCGAGGCTGGCCAGCGCCTGGGCCGCGGCGAGCTTCATCGCGTCGTTGATCTGCGTTGCCTGCACGTCGAGCGCACCGCGGAACAAGAACGGGAAGCCCAGCACGTTGTTGATCTGGTTGGGATAGTCGGAGCGCCCCGTGGCCACGATCGCGTCGTCGCGAACACTGGCGATCTCCTCCGGCGTGATCTCGGGATCGGGGTTGGCCATCGCGAAGATCATCGGCTTCTTGGCCATCGAAGCGACCATCTCTTTGGTCACCGCGCCAGCGACGGAGAGGCCGAAGAAGATGTCCGCCCCTTCCATGGCATCGGCCAGGGTGCGCGCCCTGGTGTTGGCGGCATAGACCGACTTCCACTGGTTCATGCCCTCCTTGCGGCCTTCGTAGACAACGCCTTTGGTGTCCACGAGCAGGATGTTGGTGCGCGGCATACCCAACGCGACCAGCATATCGAGGCAGGAAATCGCGGCGGCACCTGCGCCGTTGACGACAATCCGCGTGTTCTCGAACTTGCGGCCCGTTAGTTCCATTCCATTGATGACGCCGGCCGCCGCGATGATCGCGGTCCCGTGCTGGTCGTCGTGGAACACCGGGATGTCCATCAGCTCCTTGAGCCGCTGCTCGATGATGAAGCAGTCGGGCGCGCGGATGTCCTCCAGGTTGATGCCGCCGAAGCTGGGGCCGAGATAGCGTACGCAGTTGATGAAGGCCTCGACGTCGGGCGTGTCGACGAGAACGTCGATGCCGTTGATGTCGGCGAAGCGCTTGAAGAGAGCGCCCTTGCCCTCCATCACGGGCTTCGACGCAAGTGCGCCGAGATTGCCGAGGCCGAGGATCGCAGTGCCGTTCGAGATCACGGCTACGAGGTTGCCCTTGTTAGTGTACTCGTAGGCCAGCGCCGGGTTCTCCGCGATTGCCAGCACGGGCACCGCGACCCCGGGCGAGTAGGCCAGCGAGAGGTCGCGCTGCGTGGCGAGCGGTTTGGTCGGCGTGATCTCCAGCTTCCCGGGTTTGCCCTGGGAATGGAAAAGGAGTGCTTCCTGTTCGGTGAAGCGAGCGCGCTGGGATTTTTCGGTCATGTGACCCCGGGGGAAGCTGGACAAGGAGGGAGCGCAGTGGGCCACGGCGTGGGTTGGCTTTCAAGCCTATAATCTCATCGCGGCATCCGAATTGACCGGTGAAGGCATCGCCGCTACCGTCGGGGCGACATCGGCGCCCACCAGTCAGGAATGGGCGTCGGCACAATGGGAGGAATTCACGATGCGCATTCTGTTGTCGGCCGTCGCCGCAAGTGCGGCTCTTATTGCCGGGGCCACCTCGGCCATGGCCCAGGGCACCGTCAAGATCGGCCTGATCCTGCCGTTCTCGGGCCAGTTCGCGGACGCCGCCACACAAATGGATAATGCCATCCGGCTGTGGGTGAAGCAGAACGGCGAAACGCACGGCGGCAAGAAACTCGAGTTCATCCGTAAGGACACCGGCGGCATCGCGCCGGACGTGGCCAAGCGGTTGGCGCAGGAGCTGGTCGTGCGCGATGGCGTCGACATTCTCGCAGGCTTCGTGCTGACGCCGAACGCCATGGCCGCAGGCGATGTTTCCCAGCAGGCCAAGAAGTTCATGGTCGTCATGAACGCGGCGACCTCGATCATCACCACCAAGTCAGAGTACATGGTGCGGACGTCGCTCACGACGCCGCAGCTCAACGGCGCGATGGGCGAATGGGCCGTCAGGAAGCTCGGCATCAAGAAAGTCTACTCTATGGTGTCGGACTTCGGTCCGGGCCTTGATGCGGAAGCCGCCTTCATCAAGTCCTTCAAGGAGGCTGGCGGCGAGATCGTCGGACAGGTCAAGTTCCCGGTCGCCAATCCGGATTTCTCCGCTTTCGTGCAGCGCGCCAAGGACCTGAACCCCGAGGCGATCTACATCTGGGTGCCCGGCGGCGCTCAACCGGGCGCGATGGGCAAGGCATTGGCTGAACGCGGCATCGATGCGCGCAAAACCAAGGTTCTCGGCCAGCTCGAGCTCACCGATCCCAACGCCATCAAGTCGATGGGCGATGCGGCGCTGGGTATGATGGTGTCGTCGCACTACGACGCGGCGCATGACTCGGCGAAGAACAAGACGTTCGTCGCCGCTTACGAGGCCGACTACAAGCGCCGTCCCGACTACTTCTCGATCGGCGGCTGGGATGGCATGCACCTGATCGCCGAAGTCCTGAAGAAGACCGGCGGCAAGACCGATGCAGAGGCGATGATCGCGGCCGCCAAGGGCATGGCTTGGGAGAGCCCGCGCGGGCCGATCTCGATCGACCCGGAGACGCGTGACATCATCCAGAACGTCTACATGCGCCGTACCGAGAAGGTCGGGGACGCTCTGCAGAATGTGCTGTTCGACACGATCCCGAACGTCAAGGATCCCGTCAAGGCGGCGATGAAGAAGTAACCTAGGTAGGGCGGGCGAGCGGCATTTGCCGCACAGCCCGCCGATGTCGGCGTGAGAATGCGGCGGGTTGCGCGAAAGTGCGCTTACCCGCCCTACGCCTGGAGCACTCCCATGTCCGTCGCCAAGCCGCCGTTTCGCGCCGATCATGTCGGCAGTCTTCTGCGTCCGGCCGCGGTGAAGGAGGCCCGTGCGAAGTTCGCCAAGAACCTCCGGGTCTGACACCCGTTCTCGACCTCGTGGCACGAAAATGCGAAAATGGGGAAAATGGGACAGCCACCATTCCTTATTGTTAGTGGTCCCCTTTTTCTGCGGAGATAAACTTGGTCGGTTCATGCACAGTCACTACTCAGACATTCTTAACCGGGTCGCGGAACCTCCGACATGGTGGGACGAGAATGGCGTTCCACGCTACGGGCCATTCACTCCGGAATTGCTCCCCAACATCTATTCGGATGAAGCGGTTCTTTTTCGCATCGAATGTGCGTGCCTTCGGATATACGACGTTGCACGTTCGCACACGAAAGGACGCCTGCTCCGGCTGTTCCCAGACGACCACTCGAACACATCCTTGGCATCTGCGATCCAGACAAAAATGCTGGATTACGGTGATCCGCCGAATGGCTGTCCAGTCGATAGCGAGGGTTACGTGTGCGCCGGCGCATCAATGTCCAGCACTCCTCGACTGGTGCTCCAGTATTGGCATAGGACTCGCTATTCCAGCGCTTGGATTAGAGATCCATCGCTTGAAATCGACATCACACCAGATTGGAGATGTGACGAATTGAGCCAAAGCTCCTGAGGGGTGAGAGTGGACGCACAGTTTCTATTCCAAACAATCCAGACCGTTCAAGGATGCTTAAGCGATGTCTAGCCCTCCGTTTCGCGCCGATCACGTCGGCAGCCTGTTGCGTCCGGCCGCGCTGAAGGAGGCGCGTGCGAAGTTCGCGAAGGGCGAGATCACGCGAGCGGCTCTGACCGCGATCGAGGATCGCGAGATCGACGCGCTGATCAAGAAGCAGGAGGCGGCGGGGCTCCAATCCGTTACCGACGGCGAGTTCCGGCGTTCATGGTGGCACCTCGATTTTCTGTGGGGCCTCGACGGCGTCGAAAAGCACATCATGGAGCAGGGCGTCGCTTTCGCCGGTGTCACCACCCGGAACGAAGGTCTGCGGGTGGATGGCCGGATCGGCTTCAGCGGCCATCCGATGATCGAGCACTTCAAGTATCTCGCGGCGCGCACCAAGGCGACGGCCAAGATCACGATACCGTCGCCCTCCGCGCTTTACGGGCGCCCCCCGAAGATGCCCATCAATCAAGCCGTCTATCCTGATGTCGACAAGATGTTCGAGGATCTCGGCCAGGCCTATCGCAAGGCCGTGCGCGCGTTCGCCGATGCGGGCTGCCGCTATCTGCAGCTCGACGAAGTCTTCATCGCGATGCTGTGCGACGAGAAATACCGCCAGCAGATGCGCAACCGCGGCGACGATCCAGCCCGGCTCGGCCCGCTCTACGGCGACCTCATCAATACCGCGATGTCGGACATTCCCGCCGGCATGACCATCACCATGCACCTGTGCCGGGGCAACTATCGCTCCACCTGGCAGGGTGCGGGCGGCTACGAGGCAGTGCAGGAGATCCTGTTCAACAAGATCAATGTGCACGGCTACTTCATGGAGTACGACAGCGAGCGGGCCGGCGGGTTCGAGCCGCTGCGATTGCTGCCCAAGGGCAAGAAGGTCGTGCTCGGCCTCGTCACCACGAAGACGGGTACGCTCGAAGCCAAGGACGCGATCAAGCGGCGGATCGACGACGCCGCGAAGTATGTCGACCTCTCGCAGATTTGTATCTCGCCACAATGCGGGTTTGCCTCGACCGAGGAAGGCAATTCTCTGGCGGAAGATGAGCAGTGGGCGAAGCTGCGCATGATCGGCGAAGTTGCACGTGAGGTTTGGGGTGATGCGTAGACTATGATCCCCTTCCTCGGCGTCCTCTTCGACGGTTTTGCCTACGGCATGCTGTTGTTCCTGCTCTCGGTCGGGCTGTCGGTGACGCTCGGCATGATGAACTTCGTCAACCTCGCGCACTGCTCGTTCGCAATGATCGGCGCCTATGTGACGATCACGCTGACGCAGAGCTACGGCTGGCCGTTTCTCGCCACGCTGCCACTGGCGTTCCTGGCCGCGGCCGTGGTCAGCGTGGTGCTCGAGCGTGTGTTGTTCCAGCGGTTCTATCGCGCGACGGATCTCGACCAGTGCCTCGTGACGATCGGCATCGTGTTCGTGTCGATCGCCGTCGTGGCCTACCTTTACGGAACGATCCTGCAGTCGGTGCAGGTGCCGGCGTACCTCAAGGGCTCCATCGACTTCATGGGGATGAAACTCGGCGTCTACCGGCTGTTCCTGATCTTTATCGCGCTCGCGGTTGCTGCCGCGCTCGTGTTCGGCATCGAGTACACGCGGTTTGGCGCGGAGATCCGCGCCGCGGTCGACAACCAGCGGATGGCCCGAGGGCTCGGCATTGATGTTGACCGCGTCTTCGCGCTGACGTTCGCGCTCGGCAGCGGGCTTGCGGGCCTGGGTGGTGCGCTTGCCATCGAGATCGTCGGTCTCGATACGGAATTTGCGTTCCGCTATCTCATCTACGTGCTGATCGTCGTATCGGTAGGGGGGCTCGGCTCGATCCGCGGGTCGTTCGTCGCGGCCGTGCTGCTCGGCGTCTCGGATATGGCCGGCAAGTATTACGTGCCGCAATTCGGAGCCTTCTTCATCTACGCTGTCATGGTCGCCCTGCTGATGTGGCGGCCGCACGGCCTGTTCGGGAGACGCTGAAGCATGGCGGCGACGACCGATATGGTACGCCCTGATGGGGGCGTTTACGCCGATCCGGCCGCGATGATGGCGGAGCGTTCGCGCTGGCGGACGATCGAGACGATTTTCTGGCTGTGCGCGCTGCTGCCGTTCTGGCTCGCGCCGACGCATCTGCAGCTCGCCAGCCAGATCGCGATCACCGCGCTGTTTGCGATCTCGCTCGATCTGATCCTGGGTTATGCCGGCATCGTGTCGATGGGCCACGCGGCGTTCTTTGGCCTCGGCGCATACACGGCCGGGATTCTCTCCGTCAAGTTCGGCTGGGGAGAGCAATTATCGGGCCTGTTGATCGCCGCCACGGTGGCGGGAATTGCGGGTTATCTGACGAGCTTCGTCGTGTGCCGCTTCCGGCATTTGGCGCTGATCATGATCACGCTCGGCATCGGCGTGATGCTGCACGAAATCGCTAACACCTCGCATGGGCTCACCGGCGGCGCCGATGGCCTGCAGGGCATCAAGATGTGGAGGCTGCTGGGCACCTTCTCACTCGATATCTATGGCTACGTCGCCTATTCCTACGCGCTGATCGCGCTGTTCGTTTGCTTCTTGATCGCGCGGCGCATCACGCAATCGCCGTTCGGGTTCGCGCTGCGTGGCATTCGCGAGAATGCGCTGCGGATGCCCGCGATCGGCGCGCCGAGCCAAGCCCACCTGCGCAAGATCTACACCATCGCCGCCGTGATGGCCGGTATTGCCGGCGCCGTTCTCGCGCAAACGACCGAGACGGTTTCACTTGAAGTGCTGAGCTTCCAGCGTTCCGCCGACGTGCTCGTCATCCTCATTCTCGGCGGCACGGGCCGGCTTTACGGAGGCATCATCGGCGCCATCATCTACATGGTTGCGCGCGACCACCTCTCCGGCCTCAACCCGCAGTACTGGTACTTCTGGATCGGCCTCCTGCTGATCGCGGTCGTCACGTTCATGCCGAACGGCATCCTGGGGGGGCTGGCGCGTCTGCGGTTTCTCGAACCACTCCACAATCTCAGGCTCGGCGCGTTGTGGAGGCGGCGATGAACGGTCCCGCATCCGCCACAGTTGCGCTCGCCACGCGGGGCGTCTCCAAGAGTTTCGGCTCGCTGGCCGTGAGCCAGAACATCGAGATCGCACTGCCGCAGGGCGCGCGCTACGCGCTGATCGGCCCCAACGGCGCCGGCAAGACGACGCTCATCAACCTGATGACAGGGATGCTCAAGCCCGACGCCGGCGCGATCCTGCTCAACGGCGAGGACATCACACCGCTGGAGCCGCAGGAGCGCGTGCGGCGCGGCCTGACGCGAACATTCCAGATCAATCAGCTGTTCCCGAACCTCACCGCACTTGAGGCCGTCACGCTGGCAGTCGCGGAACGGCAGCGGTTTTCGGGCAACTGGTGGCGGCTGCTGCCAGCCTACAAGGACGCGATCGCGGAGGCTGATGCGATCCTGCAAGCGCTGCGCTTTGGCCGTGATCGCGACCGGCCCACGCGCGAGCTGCCCTATGGCCGTCAGCGTCTGTTGGAGATCGCGCTGGCGCTGGCGACGCAACCGAAAGTACTGCTGCTGGACGAGCCCGCCGCCGGTGTACCCAAGGACGAAAGCGCGGAGTTGTTCGCCGCGATCTCGGCGCTGCCGGCCGACATCACGGTGCTGTTCATCGAGCACGACATGGATCTGGTGTTCCGGTTCGCGACGCGGATCATCGTGCTGGTCGCAGGCGCGGTGTTGACCGAAGGCACACCGGCGGAAATCGGCGCGGATCCGCGGGTGCGCGAAGTTTATCTCGGGGGAGGGCGGCATGGTTGACGCCCTGCTCGTGCTGGAAGACATCCGCGCCGGCTATGGCGACTCGACGATTCTCGAGGAGATCTCGCTTGCCGTGCCGCCGAAGGGCAGCCTCGCGGTGCTCGGCCGCAATGGCGTGGGCAAGTCGACGTTGCTGCTGACGGTGATGGGGCTGACGCGGATCACACGCGGCCGAATTATGTGGCAAGGCCGGGATATCACGCGCCTGGCGCCGCATCAGCGCGCGCGGCTTGGGCTTGGCTGGGTGGCGCAGGAGCGGGAGATTTTTCCGTCGCTGTCACTGGAGGAAAACCTGACCGTTGCCGCGCGTCCCGGCCGTTGGACGCTCGGCGCAGTCTACGACCTGTTTCCGCGCCTGGCCGAACGCAAACGCAACATGGGCAACCAGCTCTCCGGCGGCGAGCAACAGATGCTTGCGCTGGCTCGCGCGTTGATGACCAACCCGCAGCTTCTGTTGCTCGACGAGCCGCTCGAAGGGCTGGCACCGATCATCGTCGAGGAGTTGGAGCGGGCGCTGCGCCGTATGATCGCCGATGAAGGCACCGCGGTGATGCTGATCGAGCAGCACGCGCAGGTTGCGTTGTCGCTGACGGCGGATGCCGTCATCATCGAGCGCGGGCAGATCGTACATCGCGCACAGTCGGCGGAGCTATTGAAGGACGCGGGCACGCTCGACCGTTTGATCGGGCTGAAGCTCAAGTAAGCCCGGCTTATCGCAGCACCGCGTTGAAGCTCACGGAAATGCGATCCTCGCTGGCCATATTGACGGGAACCTCGTGGCGCAACCAGCTCTCCCATAGCAGCACGGTTCCCGGGGAGGGCTGCACATAAACGAAGTGCCGGTTGTGCGCGGCGGCCCGTGCTTTGCGCGGCGGTGCGGCCATCATCATGGCGAGGCGGGGATCCTCGAACCGGATCGCGCTCGCGCCATCGGGTACGTCAACGTAAAGCGTGCCGGAAATGACGCTGTTTGTGTGGATGTGGCCGGTATGCGTGCCGCCTTGCTCCAGCACGTTGATCCAGATCGAATCGATTTCCGGCCTGAGGCCGCGCATGTCGAACTCGACGGCGGCAGCGTACTCGGCGAGATGGGGTTCCAGGCGATCGCACAAATCCGCGAAGGTCGGGTTGCGCACGGGCAGGTCGTCGAGCGAGGCATATGAGGTGTAGCCCTTGTAGCCGGCCTGATCCGACCAACTCTGGCCGGCTCCATCCTCCTGCGCGATCGAACGGCAGGCCATGCGTAGCTCGTCTATGAATGCGCGCGGGCGTGGCCCACCCAGTTTGGCGGAATAGATGGTGGTCGCGAAAACCCGCTCGATGCCCGTCATGTTCCCCTGTCATTTACCCTTGTCGTCCTGGCGCGCCGATGTTGAACGAAGTTGCATCGCGGGACGGTGAAAGTCCACCAATGCAATGTCGCTCCGTGCAATTATTGGTTGCGCCGGCATTCGATTCAGCGCGTGTCGTCTACGCCTCGTTAACCCATCGCAAAGTATCATATACCCGACGGGCAGCCACGATTCGCTGCCTTTGAAGGGGAGCCGGACAGATGGCTTTTGGCAAGCGAACCGAGGTGGCCAACACAGGGGCCAGACCTGCCCCGCGACCTGCCCCGCCGTCTACCCAGCCATCGGCCTCGCCATCTGCCCCAGCGGTGCCCTTGACCAACCCGGCCTTTGCCGCGCGCCTCGGGTTGCTGATCGCGGATTTGACCCGCGTGCGGGGGGAAGCAACCGCCATCGCTAAACTGATCCGCAGCGGCGCACGGCTGGACACGGCGGCGTTTCACGGCGCCATCGCGCCCGAGACGTTTCCGATCAACGTCGCTGGTTTCAGCCGCCATTTCAATTTCCAGCGCGACGGCAAGCTGAAGCACGGCGTGTACTGCTATGTGCTGCCCGGCGACGTACTCGATCGTAAGGCGCAACTGCACCTGCTCGAGATGGCGACCGCGATCCACAGCTTCAATACGATGTGCATTGCCAGTCACGAGGAAAACGCGCTGCCGATCGCGCTACAATCGCCCGGCGCGCGCGACAGCGTGGACAAGGTCATCGTGATGAGCGCTCACTTCTGCGGAACGTTGCACAATCTGGTCTATCAGCAGGCGGTGCTGTCCGGCAGCCCCGAGCAGAAGAAGAAGGGCCCGGACGCCGCCAAGATGAAGCAGACCATCGCCGAGTGGAGCGTCAAGGCGAAGCAGGCGATGCTCGCGAAGGACCGCTTCGACTTCCACTATCCCGATGTTGCCGGCCCGGTCTTTATTGCTGAAACGGAAACGGCCGATCATCAGGGGCAACTGGTGGTCAATCAGGTCTACTTGCCCGTCGAGTTGGCCCAGCCGGTGATGGCGAAGATGGCGGCGGCTCAGGCCCGCCGCTGATATGTTTTTCCACCTGCTGCACGTGTGTGCCCCACGCGCGGTGTCGCCATAGCGTCATAAAACACCGAGCCGAATCCCCGCGACATCGGGCTGTTTTTGCGCTATCCGCCACCAGTGGACGCAAGATGACCAACAGTAGGGGGTAGGTCATGGCGGATGGGGAGATGGGGCGCGGACAGCAACGACTGTCGGGCGCCGCGCGTGTCATCGAGTATGTGTTCGGGCGCAACGCGCTGATCGGCCTGGCATCGGCGATGCTGCTGCTGATCTCGGGCTATGCGACCTGGGCGGGCATGCATGACTTCATCGTCGGCGTGTCGAGCGCGGGCAGCGGTCAGGGCCGCACCACTCCAGGCGGCTTCAACGTCTCCCACGACAATCTCGTGGTGTGGATCGTCATCGCGCTCACCTTCCTGATGTGGCTCGCCTTGCGCGAAAGCTTCGGCGCGGGCCGGAGCTGGAAAGAGCGGCTGATCACCTTCCCGCTTTATGTGTTCCTCGCGTTGTGGTCGATCGGCTTCGGCTACGGCTTCTGGTGGAGCTTGATTGCTGGCCAGGAAGCCACGCGTTCGGGCATCGCCGGGCTTCAGGAGGACGCGCGCGATGCGGGCTCGGCCATTGCCGCCCGGCTCGACGCCGTCCGCATTCAAATCGACAGCGTCGTGAGCTGGTCCGACGGGCAGATGTCGCGCGAGGAGACGAGCGGGGGCAGCTGCGGTGTCGCCTCAGGAGCCGGTCGTGGCCCGCTCTACAATGCGCGGCGCAGCGTGCGAGACTCGGTTACGACCTTGCGGGACGGCATCGGCAAGTCGTGGCTTGGTCCGGTGCAGGATGAATTGAAGGGTCTGCAGCAGGCTGCCGCTCTGCCCGACACCGGCACGGTCGAGGAACGCCAGCGGCAGTTCGAGGCGCGCGCGGCGGATATCCGCGGCAAGTCACGCAGCATCGCGTCACGATCCAATGAGATCGGCAAGAGCACGGCGACGGAGATGCGGGCGCTTGCCGCGGCCGTGTCGATCGGGCCGAACCAGCCGGGGTTCTCGTGCTTTGATCCCACGCTCGCGCAGCGATTGCGTCAAGCAGCCGATCAGGCAGACCAGCCGGCTGCTCCGCGCCTGCGCGAGGCGGCTTTCAACGAAGGTCCAGCCGGTACAGCCAACGCCGTCAAGAACCTTTGGCAGAACATGGGCTCCTACATGGTCGGCCTGGTTCGCTATGTCGCTTCCGGGGGCAAGACGGAGGAGGTCACGACGAGAGCGCTTTCCACTTGATGTGAATCAAAACAGTTACAGGGGATTCCCTCGGACGCGCAAATCAGATTCGGATTCCACCGGCAGCAACGGCGGGGATCGCGATGGCGAAGGGATACTCGAAAGATCTCAGGGTGCGGGCCGTCGCGC
>CAMDPA010000045.1 GCA_945903565.1 Devosia equisanguinis
GTAAACGTCCAGAAACTTCTCCATTCTCCGGTCCTCGTCACACTTGGCCCGGCTCATCCAATCCCCCCAATGCTGCGCATTGAGAGAATCACGGATTACCGGACATATCGTGTGCTACTGGAACCGGACAACTCGTGTGCTACCGACACTCGGTCTGCCCGAGGTTGCCGTACAGATTCTGCAGGTGCCAGATGCGCAACAGCGCGTGCACCTCCTCCAGCCGCTTATCGAGCGGAGGCGCTTCACCCGTATCGTTCGCCGCAGAAAGTGCCGCCACCGGGCCTCCAGGCATGAGCCCGGCGCCCTGCTGCAGGCTTACCGTTTCCGCGACAACCGCGCGATCGACCTTGGCGCGCAATATCAGCCACGGCGGCACGAACCCGACCACCAGCAGCGCCACGGTGATGCCGAGCCCGAGATAATCGGTCAGTTCGCCCCCGGTGTAGACGAGATAGAGCACCGTCACGCAACTGAACCCCAGCACGACCGTCGAGCCCTGCGCGCTCATCTGCAGAAACGGGCGGTAGAGCTTGTCGTGCAACACGACGTGGATCGGCGCGCGGAACGGGTGGCTCTTGATCGTCAGGCAATTCTTGACCATGAAGCCGATCAGCAGCACCCAGATGAAGGCGTTGACAAACCACTCCAGGCACCAGATCCCCCACATCAGGTAGTCGACGCCGCGCACGATGTTGTCCTGTCCCATCCGCGCATAGCGTGGACTGAACAGGTAGTGGAAATCGAAATAACAGAACGGCAGCGCGATCAGCGCGGCGGCCAGCACCCCATAGGGCCCCAGGATCGTGCGCACCCCGCGCAGCGCCTGGGTCCGCGACACATCGAGTTGGGCGACGCCGGCGGCGTAATTGCGCGTGAACACATTGATGAACAGCCGCAACGCCACCAGATGCGCCGCGATATAGAACGGCTGGAACAACCACTCGGCAGACGCGCGGAAGTGCGCCACGTCCGGCGCGAGCATGTAGCCGACGAGCCAGCACCCCGACGCGATCATCGCCACCATCATCAGGAATTGCGTCGGCTTGCGCGGAAAAACGCGATCAATCGGCGACAGCGAGATGCCATCCAGCGGGCTTTGACCGTCGTGCTGCGACACAGGTTGCCGGCGCGGATCGGCGCCGCCCAACGAAATCTCACGCCGCAAGCGCGCATTCGCGATCAGCACGCCTAGCACCAGCACGAAGGCCAGCGACGTCGCGATGGCCAGCCATTGCGCGGGCCCGAGCTGGCCGAGTGGCGCCGCCAGTGCGGCAAGGCGCTGCTGCCAGTCCATGAACCTCTCCCCCTGATGCCGCTCGCCTGCGGGCTGATAGGCGGCACTTATGGTGTCTATATGACCCGGGCCCGCCCCGGGGTTTGCGACATCAGCGCATATTCGCCGTTATCGAGCCGGGTCAGGGTGCCCGCCTCGCGCAGCGCATCCAGCTCGATAACGACCTCGCGGCCATCCTTGCTGCCGACCGCAGCCAGCAAATCCGCGAAATACTTCGGCCCCGCCTCCAGCGCCTGTTGCACGCTGGCGTTGGTCGCCGCCGGCACGACGCGCGGCGGCTTGGGACGATGGAACCGGATCTCCTTGGATTTCGACGTCGGCGAGGTCAGATCGAATCCGACTTTCGACACGAGCCCTTCGGCGTCCGCGTTGGGATCGGCGTAGAACGCGACGAGCTTGCGCGAGGGAATGAACAGGTCCTTGTCCGCGTTGAAGCGCGTGCTCATCGCCCACGTCATCTGATCGTCGTCGAACACGTCGATATCGTCGTCCACGACCGTGATGTGCCTGACGCCCTTGACCTGGAACAGCGCTTCCATCGCCGCGCGCGCCTTCTCCGGCGTCGCATCCGCCAGCGCCACCCGCATCTGATGAAAAATCGGCGCTGCCGGTGGCGAGAAAATAGCAACCGGATCGATGCCGGCGGCCTTCAGCGCGCGCGTCGACACCATTTCGGCGGCAACCGCCGTCGTGTGGCTCGCCTCCTGCCGCGACAGGCGCACGGGGCCGTGCAGCACCGTCTGATGCAGCACATCGCGCCGCATCGTGATGGCCGTGACGTGGATCACCGGATCGATGTGCATGGGACCGTAGAAGCCCCAGAATTCGCCGTAGGGACCATCCATCTCGCGATAACCGAGCTCGTCCAGATAGCCCTCGATGACGAGCTCCGCGTCGGCGGGCACGAGAATATCGCTCGTCGTGCACTTGACGACCGGCATGGTCTCGCCGCGCAAACTGGCCAGCAGATTGAGCTCATCGACCGGCGCCTTCAGGTTGGCGCCGAAGAAATCGGTCAGGCTGGTGCCGACCACGAACGCGATCGGCAGCCGCTCCTTGCGCGCCAGCGCCGCGAGATAGATGCCCTTGAGGTCCGAGTTGTCGGTGAGGTTGGTGCGCATTTCGCGGCGGCCACGCAGCATCAGGCGGCGGCACCCGACGTTGCGCTTGCCGGTCGCGGGATCGATCGTGAAGTCGAGGCCCGATGAGATGTAGCAGCCGCCGTCGTTCTGGTGCTGCAGATGAAACGGCAGCGTCGTGAGATCGACCTGGTCGCCGCTCAGCACGACTTGATGCACCGGCGCATCCGCGGATGGTATCTCGACGGCCTGTTGCGGATTGCCCAGCCGCCGCATCACCTCGCGCGTAACCGCACGCTGATCGACGCCGAACGCGGCTGCAAACCGCGCCCGCGATCCCACCGTGCCGCCGACGATTTCCTGCCGCTGCGGCCCCGCATTGCGAAACAGAACCGCCTTGTCGCTGGCTTCGATGATGCCGCTCATATCCGCCAGCGCCACCGGCTCGTCATGCACCTCCACCTCCCCCATCGCGGCGAGCTTCTCCACGAAGCGGCGCAGGCGGAACTTTTCGGTGTCGAGTTTGGCGGTGGTCATGTGGTGGTCCTATTTTACGTAAGGTGGGTTAGGCCGGCGGGCCGACCGTAACCCACCGTCGGAGCCACCACGGTTGCGGCTCTCAAACCCAAGCTACAACATCGGTCGCGCAGAAGTCGTCACTCTGAAACAACAGGGGTTGTGGCTCCGACGTTGGGTTGCGCGACGCTCCGCATCGCTAACCCAACCTACAAGTGCCCCGTGAAAATCGGGGCGAAACACTACCGCCCCCGGATCGCCCGCCAAACCTTCTCCGGCGTCGCGGGCATGTCCATGTGCGTCACCCCAAATTCGGCCAGCGCATCGACAACTGCGTTCATGGCGGCCCCCAATGCCGGCGTCGTTCCACCTTCGCCACCGGCACGAATTCCCAGCGGATTGGTCGGCGACGGCACCTCGCTCAACGCCGCCACGAACGACGGCAGCGTGTCCGCGCGCGGCATGGCGTAGTCCATGAACGAGGCGGCCAGCAATTGCCCGCTGTCGGCGTCGTAGTGGCTGTGCTCCCATAGCGCCTGGCCCACGCCCTGCGCGATGCCGCCGTGCGTTTGCCCGTGCAGGATCAGCGGATTGATCGCGCGGCCGACATCGTCCACCGCCGCGTAACGCACGAGCGACACATGCCCGGTGTCTGGATCGATCTCGACCTCGCACACGTGACTGCCGTAGGGAAAACCACCCTCCTTGAACAGATGATCCGTGACAGCCGCAAGCCGCCCCTTCAGATCACCCGGCAAATCCACACGATCCCGCGCCGCGGTTGCCGCCTCGGCCAGACTCATCGAGCGGTTGGTGCCGCGCCGCGTGAGAATGCCGGCCTTGAACTCGATCTCCTCGGGCGCGGCCTCCAGCACATGCGCCGCGATGCACTTGCCCTTGGCGATCACCGCGTCGGACGACTTGCCCATCACGAATCCGGCCATCCGCATCGAGCGCCCCGAATGCGAGCCGCCGCCGACCGGCACGATATCCGTGTCGCCCTGGATCAGCTTTATGCGCTCGTAGGGAATGCCGAGCCAGTCGCTGACGCACTGGCAAAAGCTCGTCTCGTGCCCCTGCCCGCTGGCGAGCGTACCGATGACGACCTCGACATCGCCTGAAGGCAGCACGGTCACCTCGGCCCGTTCGCGCGGATTTCCCAAGGTGAGCTCGATGTAGTTGCCAAGCCCGATGCCGCGCAGTTTTCCGCGCGCTTTCGCTTCGGCACGCCGCGCCGGAAAACCGGCCCAGTCGCCGAGCCGCAACGCATCGTCCATCACACGCGCGTATTCGCCGTTGTCATAGGTGACGCCGAGCGCGTTGCGATATGGCAGCTCGGAGGGCGCAACCAGATTGCGCCGCCGCAATTCGATACGGTCGATGCCCGTCTGCTGCGCGGCGACATCGATCGTGCGCTCGATAATGAACATCGCCTCGGGCCGCCCCGCGCTGCGATAAGGCGCCGTCGGCGGCGTGTTGCTCATGGTCGCGCGGCCACGGAAAAACGCAGCGGGGATGCGATAGAGCCCGGTCATGATGCCGAGGCCCTTGCGCAGCGGTATCGTCGACGCCGCGTAAGCCCCGAGGTTCGACAGATTCGAGCCGCGCAGTCCCAGAAATTTGCCGTCCGTATCGAGCGCCAGCTCGCACTCGGAAACGAGATCGCGGCCCTGATAATCCGACAGGAACGCTTCCGAGCGCTCGCACGTCCACTTCACGGGACGGCCGATGCGCCGCGACGCCCACACGGCCAGCGCGAACTCCGGGAAGATCGAATTCTTCGTGCCGAAGTTGCCGCCGATGTCGTAGGCGACAACCCGCACGTTCTCCACGGGCACGCTCAAAATGCCGGAGATCTCGTTCTTCTGCCTGACAACACCGCCGGACCCCGCATACAACGTGCACCGCCCGCTCGCCGCATCGTGATGGCCGATGCACGTCCGCGCCTCCATCGGCACGCCGGTGACGCGCTGGATCCACGTATCGAACCGCACGACATGCGCGGCCTTGGCGAACGCGGCATCGGTCGCCGCCTTGTCGCCGACGTCGCCGTCGACGCAGATGTTGGAGGCATTCGGCGGCCACAGCACCGGTGCCGTCGGATCGGCCGCCTCGCGCGTGGCGGTCACCGCGTCCAACGGGCGATAGTCGATCTCGATCAGCTCGGCGGCATCCTTGGCCTGAGCCAGCGTTTCCGCCACGACGAATGCCACGCCCTCCCCGACGAAGCGCACCCGGTCGCGCGCCAGCAGATGATAGGGCGAGGGATAGATATCGGAACCGTCGCGATTGACCAGGATGATATCGGGCAGCTGCCTTTGCACCTCGATTGGCCCGAGGAACAAGAAGTCCGGCGGCATGGGCTTCACGCCATCGGCAGCAAGGTCTGCCGATGTCAGAACCGCGAGCACCCCCGGCGCGGCCTTCGCTGCCGTCGTGTCGAGGCTCACGATATCCGCGTGCGCGTGCGGCGTGCGCAGCACGAACGCATACGCCTGCCCCGGCATCGACAGATCGTCGCTGAAGCGCCCGTTGCCGGTCAGCAACCGCTGATCCTCGCGGCGCGTAATGGGTTGGCCGATACCGGTGCCGGTAGCGATAAGCGGTGCGTGTGTGCTCAAGGCGGAGATCTCTTTATGCGGTCAAACGATCTTTGCAGTCTGATCCGAGTAGTTCACCGTGATCGTGACACTGCCCTCGTTCACCCGCCACTTCTGCAGCGTGTAGGTGCGCGCGCCGGCCTTGTGCAGGGGGTCCTCGTTGGCGAGCGCTTCGGCTTCTTCGAACGACGCCGCGCGCAGCACGAACATGCCCGCCTCCGGCTTGTCGGAGCCGCGCGGATAAAGCGGGCCCGCCGCGAACATGATGCCGCGACGCTCCAGATCGATCTGGTTCGCAAGGTGCGCGGCCAGCAACTCGTCCGTGATCTTGTCGGACCGCACTGGGCGGGTGATGACGAGATACATCTCCTTGCCGAGAAACTTACTCGTCAGGGGATGAACGCTGCTTGGTGCGTCGGCCATGATCGGCTGCTCCTATTCCTGCTTGATGCCGGCGGCCGTCACGACGTCCTTCCAGCGCTTCACCTGCTCCTCGACGAACTTCGCCGTCTCGGCCGGTGTCGTCGGCGCAGGCGTACCGCCCATGTCGCGCAACCGCTTTTCGACGGATGGCACCGCAAGCGCGGCATGAACCTCCGCGGCCAGCCGGTCGATGATCGGCTTCGGCGTGCCCTTGGTCGTGGCGACGCCCTGGAACGCCTGCATCTCGATGTCGACTTTCAAGGCCTCCGCCATCGTTGGCACGTCCTTGAGCCCCGGCGCACGCACCTTCGAGGAAATCGCCAGCGCGCGGAAATTGCCGCCCTCGATGTTGCCGACAAGAACCGTGCTTGGCGCCACGATGAAATCGATGCTCTTCGACAGCAGCGCCGTGACCGAACCCGCGTCGCCGCGGAACGGCACATGCCGCACCTTGACCTTGGTCGTGTAGGCCATCAGCTCGCCGCACATGTGCTGGCCGCTGCCGGTCCCCGCCGAGCCCCAGGTCAGGGAATCCGGCTTGGTGCGCGCGTGCTCGATCAGATCGTTGATCGTCTTGAACGGCGAGTCGTTGTGCACCGCGACGAAGAATGGAAAGTCCGCGACCTTGCTGATGAAATCGAGATCCTTCACCGCATCGAAGCTGACCGCCTTTAGGAGTGCGGGCGAGATCACGTGCGCGGTCGTGATCAGTACGAGCGAATGTCCATCGGGAGTGGCTCGCACCACCTCACTCGTCGCGAGGTTGCCGCTGGCGCCGGGCCGCGCCTCCGCCAGCACGGGCTGACCAAGCTTCTTGGCCATCTCCTCGCCGATCGAGCGGGCGAGAACATCCGCGTTGCCGCCGGCAGGAAAGCCCTGCAGAAACCGGATCGGCTTGCTGGGATACTCCTGTGCGAGTGCAGCAGGCGCCGCAACTGCGATTTGGACGGCAAGCGCACCGAAAACCAAAGCCGTGCGCGCCAATCCCGAATTCCAAGCGGACATCTGCTCCTCCCTGTTGTTCTTTAGAGCGGCGCCGACCTTGGCCGGGGCGGCCAACCGCGTCAAGGTCGGCCAACTGGCGGCATCGCGTCACCGGATGCCCCAATCCGTTATCTGCTTTCGCCAACCCGCCGGCTGCACTACCCTCGACAACGCCGCCACCAAAGTGGCTTCAACGCTCTGGGAGGACCTCATGTCATCGCATACATCTTGCATCGCTCTCGCCGTCGCCGCGTGCGCGCTGGCCGCACCCGCTGATGCCCAGACCATTCAGCGCAAGGATCTCTCCGTCGATGGAGCTCTTGTCATCGCCACCACGGCCATGGCGGATTGCAAAGCCAAGGGCTTTGCGGTTTCGGTTGCTGTGGTTGGCCGCAACGGCGAAATCCTCGTGCATTTGCGCGGCGACGGCACCGGCCCTCACACCCTGGAGAACGCCTTCAAGAAGGCCTTCACCTCGCGCACGTTCCGCATCCCTTCCGGTGAGATGGAAGATCGCCTGAAAAAGAACCCGGCGATGGGCGCGCAGTACCTGACGAACTTCACCACCGGCCGCGGCGCGCTTCCCATCAAGATCGGCGACGATGTGGTCGGCGCTGCCGGCGTCAGCGGCGCTCCCGGTGGCGACAAAGACGAGGACTGCGTCAAGGCCGGTCTCGCCAAGGTCGCCGATCAGTTGAAGTAGGCGTCGGTTGGGTTGGGGTGGCGGCTGCGCGCAAAGCAAGGACATACCGGCGAGCAGGCCAAAATCACGGGTCTGACTTTATGCTCGCCGGCATGAAAGGCAGCGCACGCCGGTCGTCCACTTGGAAAGGTGCGGAACGGTCAGCCTGCCCCGGGGCGTTGACCCGGCCGGAACAACGGACGATGGTACTCCCTGCACGATACATTCTCTGACGGAGGGATACCCCTTGGCTGGAACCGAAAAGATCGAAACCGATGTCGCGATCATTGGCGCGGGCGCGGCCGGCATTGCCGCCGGCATCGAAGCCCGCGACGCCGGCGCACGCGTAATCGCATTCGAGCAGTCGGCAGCGCCCGGCGGCTCGGCGATCACCTCGGGCGGCGGCTGCATGCTGGTTGGAACGCCGTTGCAGGAAAAGGCCGGCATCCGCGACACACCCGATCTCGCGTTCAAGGACTGGATGGAATGGGGCGGCCCGACCGCCGATGCGCAATGGGCGCGCTATTACATCGAGCACACGCTGCACGATCTTTATCACTGGGCCGAGCGCAACGGCGTGACGTGGGTCGACATGAAACCGCAGGAAGGCAACTCCGTCGTGCGCTGGACGCGTGCGGAGCAAAGCGGCTACGGCCTCATGAACAAGCTGATCGAGTCTTTCGGCAAGAAGGGCGGAACGATCGTAGCCAACACGACGATTTCGGGCATCAAGCGCAAGGGCAACCGCGTCATCGGGCTCACCGGAACGAACGCTGCAACCGGCAAGAAAATCGACGTCACCGCCAAGACCGTGCTGGTCGCAACCGGCGGGTTCAACTCCAACCTCGACAAGGTGATCGCTGCCCGGCCAGATCTGAAGGGCGAGCGCATCCTGGAGGGGTCGGGCCGCGGCGCGACAGGTATCGGCCACGACCTGATTGGCGAGCTCGGCGGTTATTTCACGCACATGGATCACATCTGGTTCTACGTCTACGCGACGCCGGACTACAAAGATCCACAACAGCGGCGCGGCCTCGTGTTCCGGCTCGTGCCTGGCAACATCTGGGTCAATCAGCAGGGCCGCCGCTTTCACAACGAGGCGCTTTCAGGCGGCAATTCCGCGAGCCCTGCCTTGCTCGCGCAAACGCCACGCCACGCCTGGGCGATCATGGATCTCGCGATGACCGCCAAGATGGAGATCGCGGATCCCTACTACCGCGACGGCGATCGCCCCGTGCGCGAGAAAATCATGGAACTGCTGGACAACTCGCCGTTCATCAAAAAGGCAGACACGTTGGAGAAGCTAGCCCTGGAGATGAAAGTCGACAAAAAGGAATTTCTCGAAACGGTCGCGCGCTACAACGAAGCCTGCGAAAAGAAGCTCCCCAAGGAACCCGAATTCGGCAAACCGCTCGGCGCTTCGAAAAAATTCGACACTGCACCCTATTACGCCGTGCAGATCTTCCCGCTCGCCCGCAAGAATTTCGGCGGCGTCAAAACCGACATCGCCTGCCACGTGCTCGACAAGCACTTCGAGCCGATCCCTGGCCTGTTCGCAGCCGGCGAAATCGCAGGCATGGCCGGCGGCCACATCAACGGCAAGGCGGGCCTCGAAGGCACGATGCTGGGGCCGTCGCTCTTCAGCGGCCGCGTCGCTGGCGGCTGGGCTGCCCACGAAGCCGGCTTCGGCAAGGGCTTCGTCGGCAAGCCGAACCGTTGAGCGTGAGGCGCTTGTGGCCGCGCCGCGCTCACACTCTGCAATGCGTGGCGAGGAACGCAAGCGTCTTGGCCCATGAATCCGCCGATGCGGTCTGCTCGCCGGGCGTGCCGGGATTGCGATCTTGAAACGCATGGCCAGCGTCGCGATAGCGATGGAAGACGTGTTGCACCCCGTGCCGCGTCAGGATCGCATCCATCACGTCGACTTGCTCCGGCGAGGGGTTTTTGTCCATGTCGCCGAAGAAGCCGATCATCGGACACTTGATCTCGCCGAGCCGTTCGAGTGGCGTCACGCCTTCATCGCCCCACGACAGATGCGCGCCGCCACCATAGTAGACCACCGACGCGCAGAACCGCGGCACCGCGGCCGCTCCCAGCATCGACATGCGGCCCCCCATGCAGTGCCCCATGATCGCAATCGCACGGGCGGAAACATCTGGTCGTGCGGCAATGAAGTCGACCGTCGCGGCGATGTCCTCCGCCACCTGCGAATCCTTGAAGTACTGCTTCCGATCCGTCATCGGAATATCGCGCGAGAGCCGATGCGAGACATCGGGCACGGCGACGAGATATCCATTCGCGGCAAGCCTCGATGCCTCTCGCTTGGTAAATGCATCGAGACCCGTGCGGTGATACGTCAGCACGACGGCAGGCCCTGGCGTCGACCTGTCGGGAGCATCGATATAGATGTCCATCGGGCTATCACTCACGGTGATCGTGACTGTCGTTGACATCGACAATTCTCCCCAGTGTCCGCGCGGGCCGCTCGGCTGTATGCCTACCTGATCTTGAACACCAGCTTCCCGCGCAAATGCCGCGACTGGCTGAGCTCATGCGCCGCCACCGCGTCCTTCAGATCGAACAGCTTGACCTCCGGCGCCCGAACGGCGCCCCCCGCGACCAACGCGCAGATCCGCTCCAGATGCGGCCGATCCCGCCCAACCGCCGGCCGCAGCGACGTGACGTCGCCGCGTTTCGGCTCTGGCGCCTTGCCACCAGACGCGATGAACGCCGCGCGCCCGCCTGGCTTCAACACGACAAACGAGCCCTGCGTCACGTCCCCACCAACCGTATCGAACACCGCATCGCAGCCCGAAACGACCTTGGTGAAATCCTGCGCGCGATAATCGATGATCTCGTCGGCGCCGAGACCGCGCAGGTAGTCGTGGTTTGCCGCACTCGCCGTCGTTATCACCCGCGCACCGATGTGCTTGGCAAGCTGGATCGCAAAGCCCGCGACGCCACCCGCTCCGCCCTGAACCAGGATCGTCTCGCCCGCGCGCAGCTTCAGCGTATCCTCCACCGAAATCAGCGCGGTGAGGCCCGTCAGCGCAAGTGCCGCGGCATCGACATGCGAGATGCCGTCCGGCTTCTTTGCGATGATCGACGCCTTCATCGCAATCTTCTCGGCATACGTCCCTTCCTGGCCCGCATCGCACACGCCGAACACGCTATCGCCGACGCGGAAGTCGCTGACGCCTGGACCAACAGCGCTCACCACACCCGAGAAATCGCGCCCCAGACAATAGGGAAACGTCGACAGCTTGTAGCCGTCGCCGGCGCGAACCTTCCAATCCGCGCCGTTGATGCTCGCCGCATGAATGTCGACGACGACCTCGCCTGCTTTCGCAACCGGATCGGCCGTCTCGCGGTATGTCAGCACCTCCGGCCCGCCGTGCTTGTCGATCAATACCGCTTTCATCTGCGTCGTCCTTCTGCAAATGGCCCATGGAAAAAGCTTCAGTTGTCACAGCCTGAGCAGGGCGCCTGCAGTAGCATATGACAGACCTCGCACATGCGCATAGTGTTGCGGGATGAAATGGCGTTTTAAAAGCGCCGGTCTCCCCGGTGTTTGGGCGACGGGCGCAATTCCGGAAAACAGCCGGTCTTAAATCGAATGCTCGAGGAGGAAGCATGATGCCCCGGATCTTGGAAAGCGTCTTGATGACCGCTCGCAGGGCGCGACGTGCGCTGGCTATTAGCGCCGCAATGTTGATCACCGCACCACCTGTGCTCGCGCAAAAACCGCTCGTCGTCGCCAAGCAAGGCTACTTTTTCGTCGGCGGACGGATCGACCACGCAATCGAGGGCTCGCCGACCGTCGGCCAGATGTACGTCGAGTACCAGATCCCCGCCGCCAGAACGAAGCCGCTTCCCGTCATCATGATCCACGGCGGCAGTCAAACCGGCACCAATTTCACGGGCACGCCGGACGGCCGCGAAGGCTGGGCGCAATACTTCCTGCGCCGGGGCTATGCCGTCTACGTCGTCGATTCCGTCGGCCGCGGTCGCTCCGCCTATTGGCCCGACCAGCCGTATGGCGCCGTAACCAAGCCGCGCATTTCCGCCGTCGAACAGCGCTTCGTCGCGCCGGAGCGTTTCGAGCAGTGGCCTCAAGCCCACCTGCACAATCAATTCCCAGGCACCGGCCGGCCAGGCGACCCGCACTTCGATCAGTTCTACGCTTCGCAAGTGCCATCGATCGCGAACTTCGCCAAGCAGCAGGAGATCAACACCGCCGCCGGCTTGGCGCTGCTCGATAAGCTCGGTCCCTCGATCGTGCTCACGCATTCTCAGTCCGGCGCGTTCGGCTGGCCGATCACCGATCAGCGACCCAACCTCGTCAAGGCCTTGATCCAGGTCGAGCCGAACGGCCCGCCGGTCCGTGAACTTGAATTCAAGGGTGCGCCCGAATGGTTCGCCGACAACCTCAAGGGCAAAGCCAAAACCTATGGGCTCGGCGAAGTACCGCTGTCCTACGATCCCCCGCTCACCGCCGGCCAAGAGCTCGAGTTCGTTCGCCAGGAAAAGCCCGACCGCACCACGCTCGCGCGCTGCTGGTTGCAGAAGGAGCCGGCCCGCAAGCTGCCCAAGCTGAGCGGCATTCCAACACTCATCATCGTCGGCGAAGCTTCCTATCACGCAGCCTACGATCACTGCACGTCGCTTTACATCGCTCAAGCCGGCGTCAAGCACACCTTCGTGCGACTGGAAGATCGCGGCATTCGCGGCAACGGGCACATGATGATGTTGGAAAAAAACAACCAGCAGATCGCGAAGTTGATGGCCGATTGGCTCGATCAGTCCGGCCTCTCGAAAGGCCGAGCGCGCCGGTAATGGAACCGGCGACCGTAGGGCGGGCAAGCACGTCGCGTCGGCGCCTGCGCCGGAGCGATAAGGCAACCAACGCGCAGCCCACCGATTCCACACACCAATCGGCTCTGCACGAAATCTGCACATAACGTCGGCGAACATACAACTAAAGCGCCCTGGAGGCTGCATTCCCGGCCGGTAGACCGGAGGCATGCAACCCTCCGCGTTCGCCCTACCCCGCCTCGAGCCCGCCTACGTCGCGGCAGCCGCCTTCGCCACGGCGGGACTGGTGCTTGCCTACGATCCCGTCGTCTGGCTGGTCCAGATCTGGCGCGATCCATCCAACGATCAGAACGGCTTCCTCGTCGCCGCTCTGACGGCAGGCCTCGCCGCGCGCAGCATCGCCAGTCCCTACGCGATGGCAACATCGCGGCACTGGATGACGGCCTTCGTACTGCTCATTTGCTCCGCGATCGTTCGGCTTTTCGGCCAAGTGCTGGCAATCAGTGTACTCGGCGCGTTGACGCTGGTGCTCGATGTCTACGCCCTCGGCCTGTTGCTTGGCCTCGATCGGCGCGCATTCGCGATCTCGCCGGGCTGGCTCGCAATCGTCTTCGCATTCGCGCTGCCGCTCGAGCGCGTCGTCCAGCGCAGCATCGGCTATCTCCTGCAACAGCTCTCCGCGGACGGCGCATGCGGCGTGCTCAAACTCGGGTTCGGATCGGTCACGTGCGAAGGCGTCCGCATCGTCCTCGACGGCAAGGACGTGCTCGTCGACCTGCCGTGCTCGGGCGCGCGCACAGCATTGCTGTCGCTGCTCGCGCTTGCGGTGGTGGCCTGTCTGACGCGGCCTCGCCTGTTGCAGACGCTTGCCGGCCTGACGATAGCGATAGCGGCAGCGTACGCGGCCAACGTGTTGCGCATCACGGTTCTGGCGATTGGCATCGCTCATCCCGGGAGCCTCGGCGGCGTCGATGTGATGGCCGCGCCCTGGCACGACGCCATCGGCCTTGCCGCACTCGCGCTTGTACTCGCGGCGCTGATGATCTGGGGCCGCTGGGTCATGAGCAACGAGGCGGTTCCGCAGAAGGCGACCCGCGTGACAAAGCTGCAAGCGTACCACCCTTCACACATCGATGCGATCTCAGCCCATGGCCGGATTGTCCTTGGTTGCGCGGCGCTCGCCTTGGCCCTCGTCATCGTCAGCCAGCCGCGCCGCCCGATCGATGTCGCCGAACGCAACATCGCGCTCGAAGTTCCCGCCTGGATCTCCGGTGAGCCTGCCGAGCCCATCGCCCTCGATCCTCGCGAAGCCGCCTACTTCACGCAACACGGCGGCGCGGCGGCGAAGGCGCGCTACGGCGTGCACAACCTTCTGCTCGTGCGCACATCCTCGCCGCTACGGCATCTGCATGATCCCCAGGATTGCCTGCGCGGCCTGGGCTTCGCGGTCAGCTATGCCGGCATGCTCTTCGAGCCGCTGCCCGCCGCCGTCTACACCGCGACTTCACCCAACGGCGAGCGCTTTCGCATCGACGTGACGTTCGTGTCGAACCGCGGTCACGTCACGACCAACGTGGCCGCCGCCGTCTGGCACTGGATGCGCGGCGAGGCGGCCGTGTGGACCGCGATCCAGCGCATCACGCCATCGGGCATTCCAACCGCCCGCCACGACCAGTGGTCGGCCGCGGCGCTCGCCGCGCTCGGCGTCGGCGCTCCCCTTTCCCCCCGCATGACCCAAGCAGCAACAGGAGAACAGCCATGAATCGAACTCTGATCGTCGGCGTATTGTGCGCCGGCTTGACGCTCGCGTTGGCGCCACCACGCGCAAGCGCCAACGCACCGCTCGAGAAGGATCTCGGCGGACAATTGCGCGCCGAGAGTAACGGCCGCCTCGTGCAGTTTCCCGCGCTCAAGACGGACATCACCGCCGACGTGCAAGGCGATCTCGCCACCGTCACGGTGATCCAGACGTTCACCAACCCGACCACCACGCCGCTCAACGCCACGTATCTGTTCCCGCTCAACAAGGACGCCGCCGTTCACGCCATGCAGATGCGCGTTGGCGACGAACTCGTGACCGCAAAGATCGATCGCAAGGAAGCGGCGCGGCAAACCTTCGAACAGGGCAAGCGCGAGGGCAAAACCGCGACGCTGCTGGAGCAGCACCGGCCCAACATGTTCCAGCAGAACCTCGCCAACCTGATGCCCGGGCTGCCGATCACGGTGACGCTCAAATACGTGCAGACCGTACCGCGCGTCGACGGCGCCTATCAGCTCAAGATCCCACTGATCGTCGGCCCCCGTTACATGCCCGCGGGCTCGTCCAACCGCGACCTGCTGGCGAGCGTTCGGACAAGCGCTGCATCGAACGAGCCGCAACCAGACACGCCGCCAGCGGCAACACCGACGGCGTCAGGCGAATGGAGCTTCGGCCCACCGCCGAAATATCCGCCCGTGATCGGCCTCACCATTCCCTCGACCATCGATCAGGATCGCGTCTCGATCCGCGCCAACCTCACCGCCGGCATGCCGATCACCGGCATCTCCAGTGCTACGCACGCCGTTACGACATCGGGTGAAGGCAAGGCCCAAACCGTGACGCTCGCGTCCGGCCGCACCATCGACAACCGCGACTTCGTGCTGCGCTACGGCATCGCCGCCAAAGGTATCCAGGCCGGCCTGCTCGCCCATCGCGACGCCGAAGCGGGAACCTTGTCGCTGATGATCGAGCCACCGCAGATGCCTGATGCAGTCGACATTACCCCGCGCGAGATCGTGTTCCTGCTCGACACCTCCGGCTCGATGTCCGGCATGCCGATCGACGCCAGCAAGACGTTCATGAAACACGCGCTGCAGGTGCTGCGGCCAGCCGATTACTTCCGCATCATCCGCTTCTCAAATAACTCCACCGAATTCACCGCCGTCCCCGTGCGCGCAACGCCGAACAATCTCGCCGCCGGCCTCGCCTACGTGAACAGTCTGCACGCGGAGGGTGGCACGGATGTAATGACCGGTCTCCGCCAGACCTTCTCGATGCCGCCACAGCCGAACGCGCGCCGCATCCTCGTGTTCCTCTCGGACGGCTACGTCGGCAACGAAGCCGAAATCCTGCGCATGGTCTCAGCCAACATCGACCAGACGCGAACCTACGTGTTCGGCATCGGCACCGCCGTCAACCACTACCTGCTGGCCGAGATGGCGCACCACGGCCGCGGTTTCGTGCGGTTCGTCGATCCCACCGAGAGCAGCCACGACGTGGCGACGGCCTTCGCCAACAAGCTCAAGAACACCGTAATGACCGATCTCACCATCGACTGGGGCAATCTACAGGTGAGCGACATGACGCCCGCGGCCTTGCCCGATCTGTTCGAAGGCGATGCGATCCGCGTGCGGGCGCGCTTCAAGGGTGCGGGCAAGCACGTGGTCAAGGTGACCGGCAAGATCAACGGCCGCTCAGCCACCCTGCCGCTCGAAATCGAAGTGCCGGCCACGCAAACCGGCGCGGAAACAGCGGCGATCCCACTGATCTGGGCCCGCTCCCAGATCACCGACGCGATGCGCGAACTGATGACGCCGGTCAACCTGCGCAGCGGTGGCCGCAGCAACGCCGACATCGAGACGCGCGTCACGGAACTGGGCCTCAAACATTCCCTTGCGACGCAGTGGACCTCGTTCGTGGCGGTCTCACAGAAGGTGTTCAACATCGATCCGGAGGCAGCGGTGGACGCCTCGGTGCCGCTTCCGATGGTGAAGGGCGTCGGTCCCGGCGCCTACGGCGTTCACACGCGCCAGGCCGCCTATCCCATGCCCTCAGGCACACAAATAACAGGCCTGCCGCACTTCTCCGGCGGCTCCACGCCTGAGCCTGAGACACTGTTCGGGCTTGTCGTCGTGCTGCTCTCGATCGCACTGGGTTTACGCCGCCGCCGCAAGGCCGCCGCCTGATCCATTCAGCATCAACGTGAAATCTGGCTGGGGCGCCTTGAAGCCGCCCCGGCCAGACTTGTATCTGAGGTAAGTCATGTCTGCCGCCGTTTCGATTCTCGACCGGTCCGGCGTCACAAATTGCGGGGCGCCACCAATGAGCAGCACCATTCTCGTGGTCGACGACGAACCGCACATCCGCGACGTCATCCGCTTCGCGCTTGAAAAGGCAGGCCTGCGCGTTGTCATCGCCGGCAACGGTCGCGAGGCGCTCGACGCATTCGATCCCGCGAAGATCGATCTCATCGTGCTCGACATCAACCTGCCGGAGATCGACGGCCTCGATGTCTGCCGCACCATCCGCAAGACCGCCACGACGCCGATCCTGTTCGTCTCCGCCCGCGACGAGGAGCTCGACCGCATCCTCGGCCTGGAGCTCGGCGGCGACGACTACGTGACAAAGCCGTTCAGCCCGCGCGAGCTCGTCGCCCGCGTCAACGTCATCCTGCGCCGCGTGAAGGCCGCACCTGTCACCCCGGACAAACAAGAGAAAGTCTTGCAGCACGGCAAGCTGTCGCTCGATCCAAGCCAGCACGCCGTACGCTGGAACGATCAGCCGGTCGTGCTGACCGCAACCGAATTCGCGATCGTGAAATCACTACTCGAACGCCCCCTGCATGTACGCGACCGCAACAGCCTCATCTCCGCCGCCTACGACTTCAACGTCCACGTCAGCGACCGCACCGTCGACAGCCACATCCGCCACATCCGCCTCAAGTTCCAGCAGGCCGGTGGCGACGCCGTGATCGAGACCGTACACGGCGTCGGCTACAAGCTCGGGCCATGCGCATGACCACGAAGGCAACGCCATCGCAGTTGCGGATGACGGCCAAGTACCGGCCGCGCATGCGCACCGTGCTTCTCGCGCTTAATCTGATCGTGCTGGCGTTGCCCGTGGCCGGGCTCTACTTCTTCCGCATCTTCGAAAACCAGCTCGTGCGCGAGACCGAGTCCGAGTTGATCAGCCAAGGCGCGCTGATCGGCGCTTTCGTGAAGGCCGGCTTCAAGGCCGCTGGCGACGACGCCGCCGCGCTCGGCGTCCCCATCGACATCGCGCCACCGCGATCGGAGCATGGCCCCTACACCCCCATCATGCCGGAGCGCGATCTCGCCCGCGACGAGATCCTGCCCCCACGCCCCGCCCCGGTGGCCGCGAGTGTCGATGCCGATCTGGTCGCCGCGAAAGTCGGGCGTGCGCTATCGGACGTCTTCCTCGATGCGCAGAAGGTCACGATGTCCGGCCTGCGCCTGCTCGACCAGCGCGGCACCGTGATCGGCGGGCGCGGCGACCTCGGCCTTTCGTTCGCGCATTTGCCTGAAGTGCAGGGCGCCTTGCTCGGGAAATACACGAGTGTGCTGCGCCGCCGTATTTCCGACAGGCCAGCGCCGGCGCTCAGCTCCATCAGCCGTGGCCAATTCCTGCATCTGTTCGTCGCCTATCCGATCGTGCACGAACAACGGCTGCTCGGCGTGGCCTATCTTTCACGTACGCCCGATAACAGCCTTCGGCGTCTCTATGCCGCGCGCGAGCGTGTGCTGCTCGGCGGCGCAGGCATCCTGGCGTTGACGCTGCTGCTCGGTTACGTCACCTCGCGCACCATCGCCCAACCGATCACCGCGCTGATCGACCGCTCACGCCGCATGTCGGCGGGCGATCTGACCGCGCTCGAACCATTGGCCCATGCGGGCACGCGCGAGCTCGCCGAGTTATCGGACAGCTTCTCCGATATGTCGCAATCGCTGCACCAGCGCGCGCGCTACGTCCGCGATTTCGCGACCCATGTGAGCCACGAATTCAAGACACCGCTGACGTCGATTCGCGGCGCCGCCGAGTTGATGGCCGAGCACGCCGATACGATGCCCGCCGACGCCAGGGCCCGCTTCGCGCGTAACATCCTCGAGGATACCGACCGCCTGCGCAGCCTCGTCGAACGCTTGCACGAGCTTGCACGCGCCGAGCACGCCACGTCGCTTGCCGGCACCAGCGACATCGGCGCAGCCCTCGCCCGCGTGCAGGACGAGCAGGCCACCGCCTCGTTCCAGATCACGCTGAACCGGCGCGACGGCATCCACGCCCTGATCCCCGAGGAGAGTTTCGAAATCGTCACCACCAACCTGATCGCCAACGCGATACAGGGCGGCGCGACGACCATGGAGATTACGGTCGCAAGTGCCGGCGGGCACGCCGAAATTACGTTGACCGATAACGGCAGCGGCATCGACCCGGCACATCGCGAGCACATCTTCGAGCCGCTGTTCACGACGCGGCGCGGCAACGGCGGAACCGGCCTCGGCCTGGGCATCGTGCGCTCGATCCTGGAAACCTATCGCGGCTCGATCGTGCTCAGCCCTGGAGATCAAGGCGCGACGTTCATCGTCCCAGGGGAATCGCTCGAAGATGATCAGCCCACGCCATAGAGGATGTCCTTGAGATAGCCGGTATTCCAGCCGGCTCGTTTGCGGCGGAGCTTGAGGCTCGACTTGGTTCTCGTGGTGGCCATCAGGTTCATCGCGATGTGGTTGCAAA
>CAMDPA010000046.1 GCA_945903565.1 Devosia equisanguinis
TTCACTACGAGGGCGGCGACGCCAAGACCTACGCGAAGATGGTCCAGAGCATGGACCACAACATCGGCAAGGTACTGCAGGCGCTCGATCTCCATGGGCTTGCGCGCAACACGATCGTCGTCTTCACCAGCGACAACGGCGGCGAGCGCTTCTCCAAGATCTGGCCGTTCAGCGGCATGAAGGGGGAGCTGCTCGAGGGCGGCCTCAGGATACCCGCGATCGTGCGATGGCCCGGCGGCGGCGTCCCTGCCGGTGCGGTATCGGAGCAGGTGATCGCGAGCATGGATTGGTTGCCGACGCTCGTCGCGGCCGGTGGCGCCGCCCCCGATCCCGCATATCCCACCGACGGGGGGAATCTGCTGCCGGTACTGACCGGTGGCGCCCCACCAAGACCGCGCAAGCTCTTCTTCCGCTTCCGTCCGGGCCAACAACGCGCGGTGCGCGACGGTGACATGAAATACCTGCGTGTCGAAGGAAATGAGTTCCTGTTCAACGTTGCCAAGGATCCGCGCGAGCGCGCCAACCTTAGGGAGCGCCAACCCGAGGTGTTCGCGCGCCTCAAGGCCGATTGGGAGACCTGGGAGAAAGGCGTGCTGCCGCAAAAGCCCGGCGAGCAGGGCCACCGCCACCCCGGCGAAGCCCTGGCCGACCACATCGGCCGAGTGAACACCAAGAAATAGCATCGGTCCAACGCGCGAGAATTCCATGGCAGGACATATGTTGCGCTGGCTGCTCGGTCTGCCCGTCCTATTCGGACTGACAACGCATGCGGCCGCCCAAACCCCCGACCTGATCCTGCACAACGGCAAGATCGTCACTGTCGATGGCCGCTTCTCGATTGCCAGTGCCCTCGCCATTCGCGGCGAGCGCATCGTCGCCGTGGGCACGAATGAGGAGGTGCGCAGGCTTGCGGGTCCGTCTACGCGGCAGTCCGATCTCGCAGGCCGAACCGTCATTCCCGGCCTGATCGACAATCACCTGCACTACCTGCGCGGCGCTACTCTGACGCCGTTCGAGACGCGGTTGGAGGGCATCCTCACGCGCAAGGCCGCGCTGGAAAAGATCGCCGCCCGCGCGAAAGAGCTGGGCCCCGGCTCGGGTCCGGGCAAATGGATCTTCGTGATCGGCGGCTGGCACGAGCAGCAGTTCAAGGACCGGCCCGGCGGCTTCACGCTGGAGGAGCTCGATGCGGCCTCCCCGCAAAACCCCGTGTTCATCCAGAAGACGTACAGCGCCTTCTACATGAATACGCTGGCCCGCGATCTCGTGGCATCACGGATCGGCGATTTGTACAAAGGCAAACTGCCGATCGAGACAGGAAGCCTGGAAGGCCGCCGCGTGATGTACGCGGCGTTGCGCTATGCGCCGCATCCGATCCGCGAGGTCGTGCCGGCGGCCGCGGAGCGCTCGAAGGGCGCCGGCAACGCCTATCAGGAGGAGTCGGACACGCCGCCGCTGCCGGTGGATCAGATCCGCGCCTACAATTCCATTCTCAATGGCATGGGCCTCACCACCGTCTATGACGTCGGTTATCTCGACGGCACTCACGCACCGATCAGCGGCTTGCATGCAACCGGCAACCTGACGCTGCGCGTGTTCTGGACGCTGCAGCGCTATCCGCGCGATGCGTCCGAGGTCGACGAGGTCGCAGCGCTCATCGGAAGGGAGCAGCCGCACAACCGCAACGACTGGTTCGGCATCATCGGAATCGGCGAGCACGTCTATCCCGGCATCCAGGACCTGTCGCTCAACGCCTCTCGCGTGTTCCCGAAGGTCGCCTACGACCAGTTCGCCAAGCTCGCGACGGCGGCGGCGAGACGCGGCTGGCCGATTCACCAGCATCTGATGGTCAACTCGACGATCGAAGGCTACCTGTCGATATCCGAGGAGATCGCCAAATCGCATCCAATCGCGCCGCTGCGCTGGACCATCGCGCACACCGATCTGATCACAAAAGAGTCGATCGAAAAGGCCAAGCGTCTCGGCTGGGTGATCGCGCTTCACAACCAGGTGGTGAAGCCACTGAACCCGCTCGGCGAGACGCCGCCCGTCAAGATGATCCACGACAGCGGGATCACGTATGGGCTCGGCTCGGACGGCAGCATCGTTGCGACCGTCAATCCGTTCCTGACGCTGTGGCAGTATACGTCAGGTCGCATATTTCCAGACAAGGTGCTGCACAGGGACACGCTCTCACGCGAGCAGGCGTTGATCGCGCACACACGCTCGAATGCGTGGCTGCTGTTCATGGAAAAGGACCTGGGCCAGCTGGAGGCCGGCAAGCTCGCCGATCTCGTCGTGCTGGATCGCGACTACCTCACTGTACCCGTCGATCAAATTCGCGACATTCAACCGGTTTTGACGATGGTCGGAGGGAAAGTCGTTCACGGGGCGCTGTGAGCAAAGTAATCTCCATTGCGACTGCCTTTGTGCCGAAGTGCGCCAATCTCAATGCAGGTGACCCGATGAAGCGATCCGCCACCCTCGCCATGCTTGGCCTTCTCCTGTCTCAGTCGCCGGCACTCGCGCAAAGTTGCGACGCCGGTTCGGTCGCCGTCCAGATCCTGGGTTCCGGCGGACCCGCAATCAACCGCTTCCGGTCATCGACCAGCTACCTGCTGCGTGTCGACAACCAGTCCAGGGTTCTCATCGACATGGGCGGCGGCGCGTTCGGCCGCTTCGGGCAGGCCGACGGCAAGCTTGCCGATCTCGCGATGGTCGGCATCAGCCATCTCCATCCGGACCACGTGTCGGATCTTCCAGCCCTGCTGTGGCTCAGCCATCAGTCGCGCAAGGAGCCGTTGCCCATCGTGGGACCGTCGGGGAACGATGCAGCTCCGGATTTCCAGGCGTTCCTGAGCCGTTTGTTCGACGAGAAGGCCGGTGCCTTCCAGGTGCTCGGGCCCGTGCTCGGCGCCAAACAGGGCACAAGCGGCGGCGGTGTCCCACTGAAGGTATCTGTCGTCGACGTAGCGAAGGCGCAGGCCACCACCGTGTTCGACGCTGAGGGTATGACCGTCACGGCCTTGGGGATTCCTCATGGGCCGATGGCGACGCTGGCCTTTCGTGTGACGACCAAAGGCGTGTCCGTCGTGTTCAGCTCGGACCAGACCGGAACCAACCCGAGCTTCGTCGAGTTCGCGAAGGGCGCGAACGTGCTGATCATGCATTTGGCGATTCCGGCCGGCGCGAAGAACCCCTTGCACGCGGCGCCGGAAGTTGTCGGCCGCATCGCGCAGGAGGCCGGTGTCGGGCATCTGATCGTCAGCCACGTCGGCCCCTTCAATCTGGAGCCAGCCATCGCCGAGCTGAAAACCAGGTATTCCGGCCCACTGACGGTCGGCGCGGATCTCCAGTGCACGGCCGTTAAGTGATCCGCTCTCTGCCGAGACGATAGCGGATCAAATTCTTGTGGCGAACTCGGACCATGTCATCGGCACGGCCACTTGGTAGGGCGTGACGTCGAGCGGTAGACGGTCGTTATCCGATCAGCCCGGCATTCGCGCCCATGGGCCGGTTCGCACCGCCTCGCCGCTCGCGGTTTGTTGTCCGCTGTCTGAGGTCGAGCGGACGCCCATTTCTGCTGATCTTTGTACTGAGCCAGCGGAGTAACCGATGGCAGCTTTCCTCTGCCGAGCGTTCAATGTTGCACTGCATATACTGCAGCTGCTCAGGGCAGGTTTGGGTCACGTCCAGCCCTTGAGCAGACCTTCGTTGGGACTTGTGTTCATCTTGCAGCGGACATGGCGGTCGCGGCAAGAACATCGCTCGGTCGCGATCTGGCTCGGGTCCGCTTTGTATATTTGCGCCCTTCTGGACATAGACACGAGCCAACCATTGGCGCTTCGGGAAGTGCCCCTGTCCAAATAGGGGCGTATAAATAGGGACACCATTTCGAGCTACTTCTGCGCCGGATCGAATTGCCCTGCGGGCCATGTGAGGGGCCCGACTGTTTCCATGACGGCTCAGCCGTCGGCTGTTTCCATGACGGCTCAGCCGTCGACTGTTTCCATGACGGCTCAGCCGTCGACTGTTTCTTTGACGGCTCAGCCGTCGACTGTTTCTTTGACGGCTCAGCCGTCGGGGGCCTCACGCTCCCCGACGTCATGCGAACGCATGCCGTCGGCATGACGGCCGCGCCCCTCGACCCGCTCCTTGGGGACACGTTCGTGATTTTTCGTCACGGCATAAAAGACGGGCGGTCCGGAGGGCGTCCCTCCGGCTGGGGTCTGGGGCCGGCCCCGGTCGCGCCTTCGGCGCGAAATCGTCGACGCTCGCGCGACGCCGACGCGCGACGCCGCTCAAATCAAGCCCCCCAATCGCGGCTTCGCCGCGAATTCGCAATTGCCTGCGCGGCGCCGACCACTGCCACCGCAACCCGTCGGGTCGAGGCACAAGACCCGACATGCAATGGAAAGCGTCTCGCGGGGAATGTCGGGTCTCGCGAAATGCTCTACCCGACGTCATCTCTTCACATTCTTCCTCGCTACAGCAGCCGAAACCACGTTCGACCACGTTCTTCACCGCTGCTACCACGTAGAGGTCATCAATCGACCACGTCGCGGCATGGTAGAAACACCGGCATTCACCGGCGTCCAGCCGCCCTTGCGGCCCGACATATCCCCGCCCTCGCAAGGTAGCGCATCCTTCACAAATCCTACCGCCCACGCAGGCCAGCGCACCCCTCCTCGCACCTGCACGTGGGGAGATTTTCCGCCCGGCTCCATCGAGGCGCTGCGCAGGCGGCTGCCCCACATTGCCGGCCTGCCCCCGGGAGCCGGCAGCGCCCGAAGGTCGCGCCGCCCTGCCGTTCATCATTCTTGACGCCACCCCTTGCTCCGGTAGGTATGCCAAGGTCTCATTGAGACCAAACCGAATCAGGGGGTTCCCCGCCATGGCCACAGCCGCAAGCGAGCTTCCCGCCCGCGAAGGGATGGAATTCGACGTCGTCGTCGTCGGCGCGGGCCCAGCCGGTCTGTCGGCCGCGATCCGTCTGAAGCAACTCGCGGCCCAGCGCGGGCAAGAACTCTCCGTTGTCGTGATTGAAAAGGGCTCCGAGCCCGGCGCGCACATCCTGTCCGGCGCCGTGATCGACCCGATTGGCCTCGACCGGCTGATCCCCAACTGGCGCGAGCAGGGCGCCCCGGTCAGCACCGCCGTCACCGAGGACGTATTCCTCTACCTTGGGCCCGCGGGCGAGATGCGGCTGCCCAATTTCATGATGCCGCCGCTGATGAGCAATCACGGCAACTTCATCGTCAGCCTCGGCGAGGTCGTGCGCTGGCTGGCCGAGCAGGCCACCGCGCTCGGCGTCGAGATCTATTCGGGCTTCGCCGCCAGCGAGGTGCTGTACGACGAGAACGGCGCGGTGTGCGGCGTGGCGACCGGCGACATGGGTGTGGACAAAGATGGCGTCCCCAAGGACACGTTCACCCGCGGCGTCGAACTGACGGCCAAGTACACCCTCATCGCGGAAGGTGCGCGCGGCTCGCTGTCCAAACAGCTGATCTCCCGGTTCGAGCTCGCCAAGGGGCGAGAGCCACAGAAATATGGGTTAGGAATCAAAGAGTTATGGGAAGTTAAGCCCGAGTTGCACCGACCTGGCCTGGTGCAGCATTCGTTCGGCTGGCCGCTCGACAACGCGACCGGCGGCGGCTCGTTCCTCTACCACTACGGCAACAACCTGGTTTCGGTCGGCTTCGTCGTCCACCTCAACTACAAGAACCCGCACTTGTCGCCGTTCGAGGAGTTCCAGCGCTTCAAGACCCACCCGGCGATCCGCGACGTATTCGCTGGCGGCAAGCGCATCGCCTACGGCGCCCGCGCGATCACCGAAGGCGGCTGGCAGTCGGTGCCCGAACTGGTATTCCCCGGCGGCGTGTTGCTCGGCTGCGCGGCCGGCTTCGTCAACGTTCCCCGCATCAAGGGCAGCCACAACGCGATCCTGTCCGGCATCCATGCCGCCGATGCCGTGCTGGAAGCGCTGGCTTCGGGCCGCTCGCACGACCGCCTCGAAGCCTACGCCACCGCCGTCGAGAACGGCCCGATCGCACGCGACCTGAAGCCCGTGCGCAACGTCAAACCGCTATGGTCGCGGTTCGGCACGCGCATCGGCGTCGCGCTGGGTGGCCTGGATATGTGGCTCAACACGCTCATTCCCGGCGTCGGCTTTGGCTTTACCTTGCGGCATGGGAGATCCGACGCCGCCAACATGCTGCCGGCCTCCCACGCCAAGCCGATCGCCTATCCCAAGCCCGATGGCGTGCTGACGTTCGACCGGCTGACCAGCGTGTCGTTCTCCGCGACAAACCACGAGGAGGACCAGCCGGTCCATCTCCGGTTGACCGATCCGTCCATTCCCGTCCGGATTAACCTGCCCGAATACGCCGAACCCGCGCAGCGCTACTGCCCGGCCGGCGTCTACGAGATCGTCCAGGACGCGGTGGGGCCGCGCTTTCAGATCAACGCGCAAAACTGCGTGCACTGTAAAACGTGCGACATCAAAGACCCCGCGCAGAATATCACGTGGGTCTGCCCGGAAGGCGGCGGCGGACCCAATTACGCGGGAATGTAAGCCAGGATTTGAGGTTGTAGACGAACGCGGGCTGCCTCTGCCCGGTTGCCGTTGGCAAAATTGACAGGCGCCATTATCTACAACGATGCGTGAACATGCTTCGAATCGACCGTATGGAGAGTCGCCAAAGCGCCTCACTTTGCGGTAAGTTGCTAATGTGGCGACTCGTCTCGCGAAATTTGCGATGCGCCCGAGAGAGGACCGATGACCGCCTCATTTTCCGCCTTACCAGTCACGCGCGCAATTTTCGCCGCCATCGCCAGCTTGACCGTGAGTCTAGCCGTGGCGTCGGGGGGGGCAGACCGTGCCGCGGCCCAATCGACCGCAAAGGAGACGACCGCAGCGCAGACGGCCGCCGCCAAGGCCGAGGCGGGGCAGCCGACGTCGCTGCTCGGCAGCTACATGGCCGGGCGTCTGGCGCGCTCCAATCACGATTCGACGGTCGCCTCTGAATTCTATCGGCGCGCCCTGGAACGTGCGCCGGACGATCCTCAAGTGATCGAAAACAGCTTCATGGCCGAGGCCGCGGAAGGAAACTTCGAGCGTGCAACCGCCCTTGCACGTCGCGTGATCGCCACACAGGCCGGACACCGGCTGGCGCACATGTGGCTGGCGACGGATGCGGTCAAGAACCGGCAGTTCGCCGCCGCCAACGAGCATCTCGTCAAGTCGGCAGGCGGTGGCCCTATCGGTGAGCTGACGGCAACGCTGGCCCGCGCCTGGGTGCGGCTCGCGGAAGGAAACTCCGCCGGTGCCTTGGAATTGCTGCGTAATTTTAGGATCGCCGAGGCCGCCCAGAACTACGTCCGCTATCACCGCGCCTTGATCAGCGACCTCGCCGGTCGCCGCGCGGACGCCACCCGCGAGTTCGAGGCGGTGTTCCGGCAAGATCCCCGCACGCCACGGCTGGCGCTCGCCTACGCGCAGCATGCGGCCAGCGGCGGCGATCTCAAGCTGGCCCGGGGCATCTTGAAGGATCACGTCGACCGCTCCCAGGGCGAAGCCCAGCCGATGGTGCGCGCGCTGCAGAACCAGCTTCAGGGCAACGAGGTCATTCGCCAACTCATCGAAAGCCCAGAACAGGGGTATGCGGAAGTATTCTACGGCCTGGGCGAAGCGCTGGCCAGCGAAGGCGGCGTAAGTCTCGCCACCGTCTATCTGCAGATCGCGCTGATGCTGCGGCCAGAATCGCCGTTCGCCCTTGCCGCGCTCGCCAACGTCCATGAATTGACCAAGCGCTACGACGCGGCGATCGCGACCTACGACAAGATCCCCAAGGGCACCGCGCTCCAGCAATCCGTCGAGATCCGCAAGGGGATCAACCTGAACCTGCTGGAGAAGGTGGACGAGGCGAAGGTTCTACTCGAACAGCTTGCCGCGGATTCCTCCACTGACACGCGCGCGCTCGTCACGCTCGGCGACATCATGCGCTCGCACAAGCGGTTTCCCGAAGCGGTCGAGTACTACAACCGGGTCATCGTGCTGACGCCCAAGCCGGAGTCGAAGCACTGGGTCTACTGGTACGCGCGCGGCACGTCCTATGAGCGCTTGAAGAAGTGGCCGCAGGCGGAGGCCGATCTACTAAAGGCGCTGCAGCTCGCGCCGGATCAACCGCTGGTGCTCAACTATCTCGGCTATTCCTGGATCGACCAGAACCGGAACCTCAAGCAGGGGATGGCGATGATCGAGCGGGCGGTAGCCGCCAAACCGGATGACGGTTACATCGTCGACAGCCTGGGCTGGGCGCACTATCGCATCGGTAATTTCAAGGAGGCGGTGCGCCATCTCGAGCGCGCGGTAGAATTGCGTCCGGAGGATCCCACTCTCAACGATCACTTGGGCGACGCCTACTGGCGTGTCGGCCGCCAACGCGAGGCCCGCTTCCAGTGGGAACAGGCGCTCACTCTGAAGCCGGAGCCTGAAGACCTCGACAAGATCAGGGCTAAGCTGCAGAACGGATTGGCCAGCGCGCCGGCGCCACAAGCCGCGAAAAAGGGCAAGCAGGCCAGCAAGAACGAAACGCCACGCAAGCGGGTCCAATCCCAGCTCTCGCCCCCACTACAGTAGCGGCGGCGAGGATAAGTGTAGCTCCGTGTCGTGCCGGCATGATTAACATCGTCGAGACGGCGCACGCCAAGGTCAACCTTACGTTGCGCGTCCATGGCCGACGCGGTGACGGCTACCACGAGATCGAAAGCCTCGTTGCGTTCGCCGCCATTGGCGACCGGCTGACCCTGCGCCGCGCCGCGACCGCCGAACCGGCGCTGACCGTGACGGGTCCATTTGCCGGCGCAATCGTCGGCGACAACCTGGTCGCGCGCGCCATGCAGCTCGTCGCCTCTGACATAGGTCAGCCACTCCCGGTCGATGTCGAGCTCGAAAAGCTCCTGCCCGTCGCATCCGGCATCGGCGGTGGCTCGGCCGACGCCGCCGCCCTGTTGCGCGCCGTACGCTCTGCCTTTCCAGAAAGCGCAGCCCACATCGACTGGATGACGCTTGCCCGCCAGCTCGGCGCCGACGTTTCCGTCTGCTTCCTGAACCAGCCCGCACTGATGACCGGCACCGGCGAGCATCTCACCCCCGTCGCTCTGCCGCGCCTGGACATCGTGCTGGCAAATTCCCTCGCGCCCGTGCCGGCCGACAAGACGCGCCGCGTCTTCGCGGCACTCGCCGCCGCTCCCGTCGGCCAGCTTCCCAAGCCATCACCACCTGAACTGCCGGATCGCGACTCCATCATCGCCCTCGTTCGCGGTCACGGCAACGATCTGGAACGCGCAGCCATCTCGGTCTTGCCCGCCATCGCCGAAGTAAAGTCAGCCGTCGCCGCGAGCACGCGCTGCCGCCACGCGCTTCTGTCCGGCGCCGGACCAACCATCGCCGGCCTCTATGATAGCGCCTCCGACGCGATGAACGCGGCAATTGCACTGGAAGCCACACATCCTGCCTGGTGGGTCCGCGCCACCTCGATCGGCGGTTGAAATAATGCGTCGTGCTTGACAGCCGGCCCAGCGCTACGGCGAATGCTGCCAAACGCGGGCAGACCCGGCAGGGAACAATCAGGGGAAACGATCGTGACACAACCATCCAAGCTCGCGACCAGCGCGAAGGCGCTGATCCTCGCCGGACTTCTTGCCTCTCCAAGCATCGCGCAAGCCCAACCCGCGCCCGATCTGACCGGCAAGAACGTCAGCATCCTGATCGGCTTCGGGCCCGGTAGCGGCTACGACACCTGGGGCCGCATCATCTCCCGCCACATCGGCAAATACCTGCCGGGCAAACCCAATGTCATCGCGCAGAACATGCCGGGCGCGGGCAGCTTCGTCGCCACCAACAACATCTACACGGTGGCGCCCAAGGACGGCACGGTGTTCGGCATCATCGCGCGCGACGCGGCGCTGGGCCCGCTTTCCGGCGCACCCGGCGCACGCTTCGACGCGACCAAGCTCACCTGGATCGGCACGCCGACGACCGAAACCAACGTGTGCGTCGTGTTCCACACCGCCAAGGTCAAGAAGGTCGACGACCTCTTCGCGACCGAGCTGATCCTCGGCGACACCGGCCCCGGCACCGGCACCTACGCCTACCCCAAGGCGCTCAACGGAATGCTCGGCACCAAGTTCAAGCTGATCACCGGCTTCCACGCTTCATCGGACGTATTCCTGGCAATCGCCCGCGGCGAAGTCGACGGCATCTGCGAAAGCCTCGACAGCGCGCTGACCAAGCGTCCCGACTGGATCGCGGAAAAGAAGCTGACGCTACTGTTCCAAGGCGGTGCGGAGCCGAACCCCGAGATCAAGGACGTGCCATTCATCCTCGACTACGCCAAAACCGACGCGCAGAAGCAGGCACTCAAGTATCTCTATGCCGGCCAGGGTCTCGGCCGTCCCTTCATCGCCCCGCCCAACATGCCGCCCGAGCGCGTGAAGATGCTGCGCGACGCCTTCAACGCCACAATGACGGACGCCGACTTCATCGCCGACGTGACCAAAGCCAAGCTGCAGTTGAAGCCCGTGACCGGCGAAAAGCTGGCCGAACTCGTCAACGAGATCTACGCCACGCCGAAAGACATCATCGAGCAGGTCGGCAAGCTGATCAAGTAAGCGCGTAGGGCGGGCAAGCGTTTTCGCGCAGCCCGCCGAGACCGGTGCAAGAACGCGGCGGGCTGTGCAAATTTGCTTGCCCGCCCTACAAGGAAAGCCGCCTTGTCAACACCCCCAGCCCAACGCAAACCCGCCACCGCCACCCGCCTCGTCCGCCGCTCGCCCTCCAGCGGTGCTCAGCGCGTCGCGGCCGACATTTGCGTGATCGGCTCGGGCGCCGCCGGCATCTCCGCCGCGCTCGAAGCCGCCCGGCTCGGCAGCAAGGTCGTGCTTGTCGACAGCTTGCCGCAACTCGGCGGACAGGCCGTCAACTCGATCATCGGCACGTTCTGTGGCCTCTACTCGAACGGCCTCGACTGCTACCAGACCGTCCACGGCATCGCCGACGGCATCCTGCGCGATCTCGGTGCACTTTCCGGCGCGCTGCATTTCCGGCGCACGGCGCATACCACCGTCGTGATGTACGACGAGGTCGCGCTTTCCCGCTGGATCGAAGAGGCCGTGCGCAAGGCCGGCATCACGGTGCTCCTCGGCGGCGTGATGCGTGAGGTCCACATGAACGGCCGGCGCATCGAGCGCCTGGAGATCGCCACGCGCTACGGCGACGTCAGCCTTTCCGCACGTGGCTTCGTCGATGCAAGCGGCGACGCGGCCCTGGCCTGGCTCGCCGGTCTGCCCTGCCGCGAAGCCGCCGACGGCCCGATCTACGGCACGCAGATGGTGGTGCTCGAGAACGTCGACGAAGCCCACCATCCCGAGCGCGAGGACATGACCCAGCGTCTCGCCACCAAAGGGCTCGCCAGCGGCCTCACCCGCATCCAGGGTTTCTCGTTCCTGTTCCAGGGGCGCGGCACCGCACTCGTCAATCTCACGCACGTCGAGACGCCGCTCGAACCGCTTGAAGCGTCGCGCCTCGCGCTCGAAGGCAAGGCCCAGGCCGACACCGTGGTGGCCTATCTCAAGGCCGAATATCCAAAGGCGTTCGCCGGCGCGCGCGTACGCAACTACGGTTTTCCCGGCATCCGCCAGACGCGCTGGATCGCGGGCCGCCAACAGATCACCGCCGACGAAGTCCGCCAGGGCGTGAAGTACCCTGACGCGATCGCCCGCACCTCATGGCCGATCGAATTGCACGACACGCCGCAAGGCTACGTGTGGGAACAGTTCGGCGACGATCACATGCACTACGTCCCGTTCGGCAGCCTCGTCTCACCCGACGCCGACAACTACGTCGCCGCCGGCCGCTGCATCGACGGCGACACCGCGGCCCTCTCCAGCGTGCGCGTGATGGGCCCGTGTATCGCCATGGGCGCGGCCGCCGCCAACGCCCTCGACCTCGCCGGCGACGGCAGCGTGCATCAGCTCGACATGGCGGAACTTACGAAGCGCGTGCGCGACAACGTGGAAGGGCGGGGTTAAACGTAGGGCGGTCAAGCGCGGAAGCGCGCAGCCCGCCGAGTTCTCGCGAGACGCGGCGGGCTGCGCGAAAGCCGCTTGCCCGCCCTACGGTTTATTCAAACCGCCACCTTCCCCGCGTCGTACTCGAACAGCCAATCATAGCGCATACGCACCTTGTCCGGCTGCCATTCGCGGTCGACGTAGGCGACGGCGGCAGCGGGATCTGCGAGCGTCGCATTGTGGAACCGCCGCCCGGACTCCACCGAACCGTTGACGATCTTGGTCGTGCGCTCCAATCGCGCCGCCTCGTAGCGCGCCAGCGCCACCGCCACATCCGAATGCGCAGCGAGGCAGCGCGCGAGCACCAGCGCATCCTCCAGCGCCTGGTTCGCGCCTTGCGCCAGGAACGGCAGCATCGGATGGCAGGCATCGCCGACCATCGTCACACGCCCCTTGGTCCACGCAGCCAGCGGTGCACGCCCCACCAGCGCCCACTTGTAGGGCTGATCGAGCACGGCGATGATCTGATGCACCAGCGGATTCCAGCCCTGGAAATCCGCGGCGCATTCGGCCTTGGTGCCCTTCTCCGTCCAGCTTTCAATCTTCCAGTCGTCGCGCTCGCCGAAGCCGACGAAATTCATGATCTCGCCCCGCCGCAACGGATAGGTGATGACGTGCCCGCCCGGACCGACCATGTTGGTGCCGACCGGACGCCGCAACTCCTCCGGCAGATCCTCGATCCGCGCCAACCCGCGCCAGCAGATGATGCCCATGTATTCGGGCTTACCTGCTTCAAATAGTTGCTGACGAATCGTCGAATGCACGCCATCCGCGCCGATCAGCGCGTCGGCCACGATGCGCTCGCCACCCGCCAATTCGAGCGTGACGCCAGCGCCATCCTGCTCGAACCGCACGCACTTCTTGCCCGTATGCAGCGCCACGCCATCGCTCGCCCGCACCGCATCGAGCAGCGCACGATGCATGTCGCCGCGATGCACGAACCAATACGGCGCGCCGAACCGCTCGATCGAATCCTTGCCGAGGTCGAACAGCTTCCAGGTCTGCCCCGTGTTCCAGATGCGCACTTCCTTCAGCGCCGCCTCGCACACGACGGCGCGCATCGCGGCCTCGAGCCCGAGTTCGATCAGCACCCGCGAGCCGTTGGCGGAAATCTGCACGCCCGCGCCAAGCTCCATCAATTCAGGCGCCTGCTCATAGATGTCGACACGAAAGCCGCGCTGCGCGAGCGCAAGCGCCGTGGTGAGACCACCGATACCGGCGCCGGCGATCAGTATGCGGGGCTTCCTGGTCATCATAATTCCTCGTCGAATTCACGAAAGAGAGAGCCGTTGCAGTGCCGGCATCACATGGTCGCGGAACAGGTCCACCGAACGCCGCGATTCATCAAGCGAAAGATCGCCGAACGCGAAGCGGCCCAGCGCATAATTCGCGCCGACTTCGCCCACCTCGCGCATGAAGAAGTCACGCACGGTCGCGGGCGATCCGGCGATGCCGTAACCCATCTGCTGCAAGGCCGCGAACGTCTCGGGATAGGCCGCGTTCGTGGGCTTCGCGTTACGCTGCTTCCACAGGTGATAGAAGCTCGCATGCCAGATGCGGTAGGCACGTTCCGCGATCCGCTGCGCCTCCGCGTCGGTCTCCGCGATAACGCAATGACGGTTGAGCCCCAACAGCGGCATCTCGGACCTGGCGAAGCCAAGCCCCTGCCACTCCGCGCGAAAGCGCTCGAAGATCGGCCGCACCTGTGCTGCCGGCGCATTGCACACGAGATTGATCCTGCGCGGCGCAGCCCACACCGCCGTGTCCGGATGGCCCGCACCGTAGAACAACCGCGGATACGGCTTCTGCAGCGGCGCGATCTCGATCGGCGTTCCCTCGAAGCTATGAAACCGCCCCTTGTACGTAAGCGTTGGCGACGCGAACGCGGCCAACACGATCTCCAGCGCTTCCTCGTACCGCTCTTTCATCTCGGCGGGATCGTAGCCGTAGTATTCCACCTCGAAGCGCGAGGCCCCGCGCCCGAACCCCAGATCGAGCCGCCCATTGCTCAGATGATCGAGCATGCAGATCTCTTCCGCCGCCCGCAGCGGATGATACAGCGGCAGCGGATAAACCAGAGGCCCAAACCGCATCCGCTTCGTGCGCTGCGCGACCGCCGCCAGAAACACCGACGGCGACGGCGCCATGCCCAGCGGCGTCGCGTGATGCTCGGCCAGATGATAGCCGTGAAATCCAGCCGCCTCGTAATGCTCGATCAGTCGCAGCCGGCTCTCGTACTGCTCCGCGAGCGGAACACCCGAACGGTCGAGATGATCGAAAATGCCGAACTGCATGTGTGCCCTCTCCTTGTACCGCTCGACACTAACTCAACCCACGCCGCCAGGTTACAGCCAAGCTACAGACAGATTGACGCCCTTGCGCCGAACGGGCCTATTGCCGCGCAACATACCTTTCCAATCAGCAGGGAGCATCACCATGGCGCGGCAAACACGGCGGGTAATCACGGGGCACGACGCAACCGGCAGGGCGGTCGTCGTGACCGATAGCGCCGCCCCCACCGTCAAGGTCCGGCAGGTCACCGGGCTGACCTCGACGGTGCTGTGGGTGACCGAAGCGACACCCGCCGACATCTCGAGCCCCGCCGACCCCACGTTGCGCGAGATCGGCGTTGCGCCACCCGACGGCGGCTCTGTGCTGCGCATCGTCGACTTCCCGCCGAAAGCGATGGGCGCCGACAAAATCGACAATGAAGCGATGAAGAAGGAGATGGGTCTCGACCACGGCGGCCACGGCGGAAAACCCGCGCGCCACCCCTTCATGCACCGCACACGCTCGATCGACTACGCGCTCGTGCTCGAAGGCGAGATCGACATGCTGCTCGACGACAGCGAGGTGCATCTGAAGGCCGGCGACGTATTGATCCAGCTCGGCACCAATCACGCCTGGGTCAACAACTCGGACAAGCCTTGCCGCATCGCCTTCGTGCTGATCGACGCAAAAGAGCCGCCGGCCTGGAAGCTCGGCGGCTAAGACGTCCGCAAACCTTCAAGGCACTGAGGCCCATCAAAGCGGCTTCAGCGCCTTGTTGACCTTGGCGACCAGATCCGGCGGCGACGCGAACATCTTCTTCACGAGCGCGGTAACTGTCTCGGCATCCTTCGGCGTGATCGAGAGCTTCATCTTCGTGGCATCCGCCAGGAACTCCTTGTCGACCAGCGTCGCCATGAACGCCTTCCGCAGAATGGCCAGCTGCGCCGGCACGACACCCGGCGGCGCCAGGAACGGCCGGTGGAACTCCTGCTGCGCGATCACGACTTCCGCGATCGTTCGGTTCTCGCCCTTGATGTGGTCCCAGATCGAGGGAACGCCGAGCTTCAGCAACTCCTCGTTCGGCGCGAGCCCCGCCTGCTGGATCATGTGCGCTTCAGGCGTGTTGTACCACTCCGGCTTTTGCGATTTGAACGAGCTCGAATCGTAGCCGCAGATGCCGTCGACCTCGCCGCGCTCCATCGCCAGCACGGTATCGATGGAAGACTTGTAGCCGTTGACCACCCTCATCTTTGCGCCCGCCAGATTGATCAGCATCTGCGCATAATCTGTGGTCGAGCTGCCGGGCGCACTGCCGCCGAACGTCGACGGGATCTTCATCGCGTCGTCCATCGACTTGATCTTCGACGACTTGTGCGTCACGCACAGCCGAGTGCCGCTGTCGGCGCTGCCGAGGTATTCGAACTTGGTCGGATCAAAACGGAATTTTCCCGGTTGCAAAAGTGGCTCGACGACCATGCCGGGGAAGATCAGCCCGATCGTCGTGCCTTCCTTCGGCGCCAGAGTGTACATGAACTCGGCCGCCTTCGCGCTGCCCGCGCCCGGCATGTTCTGGACGATGACAGTCGGCTTGCCGGCGATCTGCTTGCCCAGATGCCGGGCAATCGCGCGCGCGTAGATGTCGTAGCCGCCACCCGCATCGGTGCCGACCACGATGGTGAGCGTTTTACCGGCGTAGAAGTCCTGAGCGGCAGCTGGGATAGCGCCTAGCGCAGCTGCCGATACGAGGCTCGAGGCCGATATGAGGCTCATAAACACACGCATGGCTGTCCTCCCGTTGTTACAGACAGTATAGCTCGTTTGGGAGCGGAGTTGAAACGCTGATGTTGAGGGCCTGCCCGGATCAATGGGCATCCAAATCTGATGTTCTGCCAGCTGCCCTGGCATGCCCTCGATGGAGCTTCCAGCAGTCGGCCTTGTTCACCGCCCGCTCACACGCGCGGCCGCAGCACCTTCGCGTAGATGGCCTGGATCGCGGCGAGGTCGGCGTCGTAGTCGCCGGTAGGTTGCAGCGTCCCGGCTATGCCGACGGTACGGCTCTCGTAGTTGATGAACGCAAGCACCAGCGGCACGCCGGCTCCGTGCGCGATGTGGTAAAACCCCGATTTCCACGGCGCGGTTGTGCTGCGCGTTCCAGCGGGCGCGATGACGAGCGCCATGCGCTCCGCGGCGGCGAACGTCTCGACCATCGCGGCCACCGCGTTGGTCGACGTCGACCGGTCGACGGACAACCCGCCGAGCCAGCGCATGAAGCCGCCCAACGGCCAGCGAAACAGCGAAGCCTTGCCCACCCAGTTGACGCGCACGCCGTAGTGCATCCCAGCCGCCAGCGTGTTGGGCAGATCCCAGTTGGTCGTGTGCGGATTGGCCACGATCACGAACTTTGCCGCCGCCGGCATCTCGCCGACCACCTTGAAGCGCGCGAGCTTGAGCCAAGCATAGGCGAGCGGCCGGAAAAAGCGCACGGCAAGAGAAGGCGAAGCGGCGCGGGACACCTGGGACACCTCAATTTTTCGCCGTCCGTCCGGCGTCGGGATTGGCTCGCCGCCGCCGCGAATGCGGGTCAGCGGTCGTGACGTGTGGCGCACTCTACCCCATCAATTCCGCGCCAACCCCTTCTTCAAAAGCCACTTCTGGATGAGATCAGCGACCTGGTCGGAGTTCTTGTCCATCATGACCATGTGCGAGTTGCCTTTGATGCCAACATCGGGAAGGTCGACCAGATCGAGGTTCCCGCCAGCGGTCTTGAAGGCCGACTGGTAGTTGACGCTGTGCTGGCGGATGGCTTTCCAGCGCGGGTGATCCTTGGCGTTGTCGCCGATCACGACGAGGATCGGCGTACCCTTCACCGACTCGATTTTCTTCACATCGCCGCCTAGTGTCGGCTCGACCGCGACCAGCGCCTTGACCTTGTCGGGCCGTGCCTCGAGCGCCTGATAGCCGAACGTGCCGGACTGGCTGTGCACCATCACCACACACGGGCACACCTTGTCGACCAGCTCGATGTAAGCCGCCACGATCTGCTTGTCGGTCGTCACCCAGCGGGGAATGCCCTGCTTCATGAACTGCTCGTAGGAGGCGATCGGGAACTGTGCGCCAGGATAGGTGGCGCGCTTGGCCTTGTCGTTGTTCCACGAACCGATCGGGCCGACCCGAAACCGCTCCCAAGGATCGCCGAGCGGCAGCACGATCGGATCCGGCCCGAACGTCGGCGACCAGCTGGCGCGGCCGCGCTCCATCGCGTCCGAAACGTACGTGTCCCAGCCCTTTTTCAGGAAGTAGTTGAGCCAGCCCGGTTTTCCATCGGGCTTGGTCTCCCAGGTGACGCCCGAGAGCCCACCGCCATGCCACATCAGCAGCGGCAGCTTGCCTTTGCGCCGCTGCACCAGGAAATACTGCGCGTACATCTGCTCGATCTGGTAGGTCCCGTTCGGGTCCACTTTGGCCGGCACGCCGCCGGGCGTGAACACCACCTCCTTGATCGGCTGGCCCTTCACCTCGATCAGCTTGCCGCCGACGTGGAACGAACCCATGTCGCGCAGCGCTATGCCCTGCTGGGCGTGAGCGGCGGTGGCCACCACGGTAGTCATCATGGTTGCAACTGTGGCAGTTACCAAGAGACGGCGCATGTTTCCCCCATAGAACGATTTTTGCTTAGCGGCGACGATGCCAGCATCCCTCGGCGCGGGCAAGGGAACAGTCCCGCGAGGTTCGCTACACCGCGTTGCGAGGCCGGCTATTCGCACGCCAGCTTTCATCACTTGGCGGCATAGCCCTTGCTCGCGACAAGGCGGAAGAACGCCTGCAGCATGGCCGCGTCGTGAAACTCGTCGGCCTGGAAGATCTTGCCCTTGCGAACGATGAACACGAGTCTGTAGCGCAAGCTCATCCGCTCGCCGCTTGCCTTATGGATGCCGGTGAATTCGACGCGCTGACGAACCGTGTCGCCGCTGACGCCCATAATGGTCGGCCGGAATACCTCGAACTCGAACCGCTCGCGAAGACGGCTGAGCACGGTTCGAACTTCATCAAGCCCCACCCAGCAGCCGCCGTGCTCGTCCGCGTTCTCGTCCAGGTGCAGCGCATAGACAACGTCCGGCGCGCAATGGGCAAGCGCGCCCTCCAGGTCCCCGGCCTGCCAAGCCTGGTTGAAACCCTCGACGACTGCACAAACGTCCGATCCCTCTGCCTTCATGAAGCGCCCCGTCGTGCCGCAAGCAAACTTCAATTCTATATCGGTTTCTGATCGCTGTCCCGTGGCTTGCCCGCCGACGGCCCACGCCTTTGCCAAAGCGGCCTAAGGAAAGATCGCAGAATAACCGCTACGAGTTCCCCGGTCTGCGTGGGCTGATTGTATAGTTCCATTCGGGATGGAAGTCATCGCCGACAAGCTTGACCGCCGCCAACTCGGCTTTGCTGACCTTGATGCCTTTCTCATAGGTTCGCGTGTCGAC
>CAMDPA010000047.1 GCA_945903565.1 Devosia equisanguinis
GCCCGCACTCGAGCCTCGACGGCATGACGCCCGATCGGGCATACTTCGGACCACACTGCATCCTGCCGATCCGCTCGGCAGTCTAACCCCGGCAGAGCCTCCACTTATCGCAGCGGAAAATCTGTCCGAACAAGCGGGGCCACCTCAGCGGGTGCTTGCCGGCATCAAGGACAACGATGCGCCGCTGGCCTACTTCCAGCCCAAATTCATCGTCGAGCAGGTGCTGGCCTCGTGCAAGTTCGAGGGCATAAAACCTCAGTTCACCACAGAAAATGTCGACGACGCACTCGCCAACCTGTTCATCAAGGCGGCGGATGGCAAGATGTTCGGGGTCAAGCGGAGCTAATCAGAGTTCGCAAAAGAGTCCATCGCGGTTTGGCGATAAAACTCTGCTTCGTCGATTGCCGGGGCACTTCGCTCGCCACCTCATGGTCTGTAGGTTGGGTTGGCGCCGTAGCGCGTAACCCAACCTACGAAAGGCTCGGCGGAGCCGAGCAAAGTGGCATCAAGCCTTCTTCAGCTTACCCAGCTTTTCCAGGCGCTTCTTGACGCGCGGATAGACCTTGTAAACGTTGGTTTCGAAGATCTTGGCCTTGTCGGCGGCGGAGATCTTGAGCGCGTCGACGTAGCGCTTGGTGTCGTCGTAGTTGTGGCCCGACTTCGGATCGACGCCCTTCACCGCGCCGACCATCTCCGACGCGAACATGATGTTGTCGATCGGGATCACCTCGGCCAGCAGGTTGATGCCGGGCTGGTGATAGACGCAGGTGTCGAAGAACACGTGCGGCAGCAGCCACTCCTCGATCGGCGGCTTGCCCATGTCCTGCGCGAGACCGCGATAACGGCCCCAGTGGAACGGCACCGCGCCGCCGCCGTGCGGGATGATGAAGCGTAGCTTCGGGAAGTCCTTGAACAGCTGCTGGCCGTTCTGGATCAGCTGCATGAACGCGGTCGTATCGCCGTTGATGTAATGCGCGCCGGTCGCGTGCACTGCCGGGTTGCACGACGAGGACACGTGCACCATCGCGGGCACGTCCAGCTCGCACATCTTCTCGTAGATCGGATACCACTGCTTGTCGGTGAGCGGTGGCTCTTTCCAGTAGCCGCCCGATGGATCCGGATTGAGATTGCAGCCGACGAAATCAAGTTCCTTCACGCAGCGCTCGAGTTCGGCGACGCTGTTCTTGATCGGCACGCCCGGCGACTGCGGCAGCTGGCACACGCCGATGAAGTTGTCCTGAAACAACTCCGTCACGCGGTAGATGAGGTCGTTGCAGACCCGCGTCCACTGCTGGCTGGTCGCCTCCGTGCCGACGTGATGGGCCATGCCGGCCGCACGCGGGGAGAAGATCGTCATGTCCGTGCCGCGCTCGATCTGCTGCTTTTTCTGCGCGCCTTCGATCGTGACGCGGATCTCGTCGTCGGTAATGCCGAGGTTCTCGGTGGTCGGCTTGCGGTTGCCGTCGGCGAGGCCGGCGAGCTGCTTGTCGCGGAACACGCCGAGCTTTCCCGGCTCCGTCGTGTAGTGGCCATGGCAATCGATAATCATCAGGCGGGCTCCCGGGCTCGGTTAGGGGCAAATTCGTGGTGGCCACGTTTTCGCGCGCGCGAGCGTGCTTCGTCAACCGCCAACAGCGCAGGGCTGGCCCGATCACGTGTTCTGACGGGTTACGATGATTCCGGTAGCTATTCGCTTCGCGACTGGGGCTGGCCCCAGCCCCCATTGGGAGGGAGACCCTCCCAAACCCGCCCCTTTTTGTGCCTTAAGAAGGGCGAGGACGGGGGCGACATGCGAGAACTACTAATCGTTGCTCGCTTCGTTGGCCGTTGGTGCGGCGGCCGGGGCCGCGGGTGCCGGCGCATCGGACTTGGCGGCGGCCTGCGCGCGTTCGGCGCGTTCGGCGGCAGCGGCGGCGCGCTCGGCAGCGGCGGCCGCCCGTTCGGCGGCGACCAAGGCACGGGCGGCCACATCGGCAGCGGAGGTATCGGGCGGCGAAGGCATCGTACCCTGAGCTGCGATCTGCTCGGAGGGTTGCACCTCATCCTTCGGCTGGGCCTCGTCCTTGGACTTGGCGGCGGCTTTCGCCTTTGCTTGCTCCTGCGCTTTGGCCTGCGCCCGACTCTGAGATGGCCGGCGCTGCTCGCCAAGCGAACCGGTCTCGACAGGGGCGGACTTGCGGCGGGCTTCGAAATCGGCGGGCGCTTCGCGTTCCCCTGCCTTGACCTGCGTTGTTGCCGGGCGTGAGCGCTCAGGCGCCGCGTCGCGGGCAGGGGCTGCTTCGCGGGCGCGCGCCGACTTCGTGGGTGCGGCTTGCGCGGGGGGCGCGACGGCTGTCGAGGGAGCGGCGGCCTGGGCCTCGAGCTCCGCCTGCTCCGCGCGCTCGCGCTCGGCACGGCTGCGGCGAACCGGAATCTGCGGGCCGTCGCTGTCGAACGGGTTTGCAAAGTTCGCTGGCGCCCTGCGCACCGGCGGCTCGGCTGCCGCAGCGGTGTTTGCCGTCGCGCTCACCTGCGCTGGCGCTGCCTGCGCCTGAGCGGGCGGATCGTTCTGCGGGGGCTGCGGCAGCTGAGGCTGCCCAGGGGCGGGCGTGAACTTATAGGTATTCCAGGTCACCAGCACCTTGGCGCCGACCTTCACTTGCTCGTAGAGGTCTTGCGAATCCTTATTGTACATGCGGATGCAGCCCTTGGAGACCGCGGTGCCGATCGTCCAGGGCGCATCGGTGCCGTGAATGCGATACAGGCTCGAGCCGAGATAGAGCGCGCGCACGCCGAGCGGATTCATGGGATGGCCGCCGGGCACCCAGCGCGGCAGCTTCGGGTTTTCCTTGATCATCGTCGGTGTCGGCGTCCACGAGGGATTCTCGCGCTTCTGCGTGACGGAGGTGCGGCCTTCCCAACGGTCCTGCTCGCGCGGGATGGCGATCGGGTAGCTGATTGCATGCCCCGGTTGTGTCACGAGGTACAGCCGGCGGTCGGTGAAACTGACGATGATTTCGCCCGGCTTCACGCTGGGATCGAATTGGCCGACAAGGCGACCACTGTCGTTCGGCTTCTCCTGCCCGCCCCAATCAAACAGCAATTGCGCGGCGGCAGGCTGCGCCAACGCCATACCGGCAGCAAGCATCAGTGCGGCAAACGACAACGTGCGGCGGTTCCTCGTGCGGGTTCGCATCCGGGACGGCTCCTTGTGGCGATGGCCGATGATAAGCGCGTCAAAGCGCGGCGATCGCGTGTGCTGTGAAAAAGTTCGTAACGAACACATCGAATTGGTTCATGGCAGCAATCGGGTCAAAGCAAGGCCTCGTCAAGCAACAAGGCCGTGAGTGACCATTTTGCAACGCAGCAGATGACGATCTGCGACGCATCTGAACCACTATTGTCCAACGATACCGTGGAGTTGCCGCTCGCACACAACGTGCCTCCGTGGCATGATCGGGGCACGCGGCGCGACCATCGGCGCCCGGTTTTTCGCAGCGGGCACCATGCAATCCGACCGTCGTCATCTCGGCACATCCGAGGCTGTTTCCATCGCGCGCGCGTTGCGGGATTTCGGCGATGGATTCGCGGCCGTTCTGCTGCCGTTCTACCTGTCGGCGTTGGGGCTCGATGCCGCCCAGATCGGTTTGGCGGCGACCCTGGCGTTGCTCGGCTCGGCCCTGTTCACGTTGGCTGTCGGATGGCTCGGCACCCGCATCGGCGATCGCATGACGCTGATCATCGCGTCGCTGCTGATGATATCCACAGGCATCGCCTTCGCGGCCTCCAGCCAGTACGCCGTGATCCTGCTTGTTTCGTTGTTCGGCACGCTCAATCCATCGTCGGGCAACGCCAGCATTTTCGTGCCGGCCGAGCATGCGATGCTGACGCGCGGTGTCTCCTCCGCCGACCGGACCAAGGCGTTCGCACGGTACGGGCTGATCGGGGCGATGGCGGCGGCTGTCGGCTCGCTGCTGGCGGGTGCGCCGGATTTCATCGCGGGGGGCAGCATCGACCGGCTGACGGCGCTGCGTATGATGTTCCTGCTCTATGCGGCGCTCGGGGTGGCGATCGCGCTCGTCTATCTGCGGGTGGCGCCGCCGGGGCCGGCCGAGCGCGCCGACAAGGCGAGAATGCTCGGGCCGTCGCGGAAGATCGTGTTCAAGCTGATGGCGCTGTTCTCGATCGACAGCTTCGCCGGCGGGCTGATCGTGCAGTCGCTGCTGGCGCTGTATTTATTCGAGCGGTTCGGCATGTCGCTGACGAGTGCCGGGATATTCTTCTTCTGGTCGGGCGTGCTGTCGGCGTTCTCGCAGCCGGTGGCGGCATGGCTCGCCCGGCGGATCGGCCTCGTCAATACGATGGTGTACACGCACATTCCATCGAGCGTGCTGCTGATCATCGGCGCGTTGTCGCCGCGGCTGGACGTGGCGCTGGCCTGCCTGCTGGTGCGCTCGTTCCTGTCGCAGATGGATGTGCCCGCGCGCTCGTCCTACGTGATGGCCGTGGTGACGCCGCCGGAGCGGGCGGCGGCGGCGAGCCTCACGGCGTTGCCGCGTAGCCTGGCGGCCGCTGCCGGGCCTGCGCTGGCGGGCTTGCTGATCGCGACGGGCAATCTGGCGTGGCCGCTGATCCTGGGGGGCGTGTTGAAGATCGTGTACGATCTGCTGCTGCTGTGGACGTTCCGGGACGTCAAACCGCCGGAGGAAATGGCGAAGGCGGGGGCGTAGGGCGGGCAAGTGCGGTGGCACCAGCCCGCCGCAGTTTGGCGACGTCAATCGGCGGGTTGCGCGCAAGAGCGCTTACCCGCCCTACGCCAGGAACTTCAGCACGCGCGCGTTGAACTCGTCGGCGCATTCGATGTTGCCCATGTGGGCGGCGCTTTCGAGGAAGTGCAATTCGCAGTTGGGGATCTTCGGCACGAAGTCGTCGGTGTAGCCGGGTTTGCGCAGGGGGTCGTGGCGGCCGGCGAAAACGAGCACCGGGCACTTGATGCCGGCATAGTTGATCTGGTCGCGCTCGGAGGGGCCGCCGGCGGTGCGGAACGGGGCCTTGAAGCGGGCAGCGGATGTCGCCTCCCAGGCGCCGGGCATATTCGCCATCTCCTGACGGCGCTTGATGTAGGCGTCGTCCTTGGCCCATTTCTTGTCGACGAACATCACATCGACGATGCGGCGCATATGCTCGAACGTGCCGTCATAGGTGTTGATCACCTTGCGGGAGTCGTTGTCGGGCGCATCGCCGCCGCCCGAGCAGCAGACGAGCTTGGCGATGTTCCAATCGGGGCGCTCGCGGGCGGCGACCGTCAGGCACATGCCGCCGGACATCGACGAGCCCATCACGTGTACGGGCTCCGATATCGCCATTGTGTCGATGAAGCGCTTGATGTGGGTGACGCGGCGATTGAACTGGTTGCCGAAGTCGTGGACCTTGTCGGTGCGGCCGAAGCCGAGGTGGTCCGGCGCCAGCACGTGATACTGCTTGGCAAACGCGGGAATGTTGAACTCCCAGGTGATCTCGCCGGCACCGCCGTACTCGGCGGAGTTGAGCAGCACGATCGATGGGCGCTTGCCGCGATGTTCGAGGCCGGCCTCGAGGTAGTGCGTACGAATGCCGTCGACGGAGATGTACTTGGACTCGGCCATGGTGGCTCTCGCGAGTGGTCAGTGGTGAGTGGTGAGTGGTGAAAGAGGTAATCGAGAAGCGGCACGTTCAACGCAACCACTCACGATTTCACCACTCACCACTCACCCATTTTATTCCGCCGCCTGCGCCGACGGCGGCAAGGTTTCGACCCAAGGGCGTGACTTGCAGCGGGCGAGGCCCTTGATCTGCGGCATCACTTCCTTGGCAAACATGCGGATGTTCGAGACGGTGCGCTTGTTGCCCATGTAGCCGGCCTGCATCATCATCAGCAGGTGGTCGAAGCCGCCGACCTTGTCGTACAGCGACTTGATCTGCTTCACGACCTGATCGGGCGTGCCGTAGCACATGATGCCTTCCTCGCGCAGGGCTTCCATGCTGCGGGCGCGCATCGCCTCCGAGCGGCCGGCGAAGGCGCCCTTCAGCGCCTGCACGTTGGTGGCGACGTCGACATAGCCCGGCGGGTTGCGGAACTGCGGCTCGGTCTTGACGTGGAGATACCAGGTCAGCTCGCGCGCGCCTTCCTCGGCTTCCTTCTCGGTGTCGGCGACGAACACCAATGGCATGTAGGCGACGCCGCCGCCGCCGGGCAGGCCCGTGTCCTTGTGCGCGCTGCGGTAGGCGTCGAACATTTCCTTCACCTTCTGGTGCGGCTGAAGGAACGTCGCGAAGGTAAAGCCGTGGGCCGCCACCTTGCGGATGTTCGGCAGGTCCGAGGAGCCGGTGACCCAGATCATCGGATGGGGCTGCTGCCAGCAGCGCGGCCACACGTTGACGAGACGGCGGTGGAAGAAGCGGCCCTCGTAGTTGAAGGGCTCGTCGTGGCTGGTCCACGCCTTGGTGACGAGATCGATGCCTTCCCATACCCGCTCGAGCGTCTGCGTCGGGTTGGTGTTGGCTGCCGGGATCTCGTAGGGCACGCCGCGCACAAAGCCCGCCTCGAGGCGGCCACGCGACATCACGTCGATCATCGCCATTTCCTCGGCGATGCGAACGGGGTCGCCGCGGTTGGCAATGGGATTGCCCAGGATCAGCAGGCGGCCCTTCTTCGACTGGCGCGCGAGGATCATCAGGTTCAGCGGCGCGCAGGTGTCGAGGCAGGTCGCGGTCTGATGGTGCTCGTTGACCATCATGTTGAGACCGGCGTCGTCGGCCTCCAGATACTCGTCGAGATAGCGGTGGTAGAGGTCCGCGCCGATCCGGGGATCGTAGAGACGGTTGGGGATCGCCACGCGCATGTTGTCGAGCTTGTCGAGCGGCGGCAGATGCGGATAGGGCATCTCGCTGAAGTACCAGGATTCCATGGCGATTCCCTCTAGCTTTGGTGTCTGACCCTCCGGGTCTGACACCGGGGCTCAACAGCAAATATTTCAGCAGAGATTGTCACGACAGACCATCAAGGTCGTGCATGGTGTCAGACCCGGAGGGTCGGACACCTCTTCAGATGAATCCGTTCAGCACCTTCATGAAGGCTTCGGGTTGTTCGATGTGCGGCAGGTGGCCCGCATTGGGGACTACGGCGAGCTTGGCGCCGCGGATCAGCTCGGCGTAGCCCTTGCCGTAGCTATCGGCCTTCACGATGCCGTCCTGCTCGCCCCAGATCAGCAGCGTCGGCGCCTTGATGCGATGCAGCCGGTGCTTGAGCTTGGGATTGTGCATGTACGGCTCCCAGCAGAACCGCGCGGTCGTTTCGGAGTTGCGCGCGATCTCGGTGAGCTTGTCTTCGGGCATGGCCGCATAGTCGCGCTTGGCCTTGGCCTGGTCGTGCCACTTGAGGGCCGCGACCTTGGCCGGGTTCAGCAGCCAGACGTCGGCGATGTCGCGATCGGTGGGGCCGCCGAGCTTGATGCCGACGGGATCGACCAGCACCAGCTTTTCCGTGAAGCTGCCTTCGATGGTCGCCATCTCGGCGGCGATCCAGCCGCCGACGGAGAAGCCGACCGTCGCTGCCGGCTGCAGCTTCAGCGCGGCGACGAGATCGAGCAGTACGAACGCGAGATCCTGCGGGTTGGTGAGCCACAAGGGACGCTCGGAGTTGCCGTAGCCGGGCGGGGAAGGAATGATCACCTCATACCGCTTGGCGAGATCGTCGACGAACGCCGCCTCCGTCTCCAGAGCTTCCTCGCCGTGGATGAGAAGAAGCGGCTTGCCCCGGCCCCGGCGCTCCACCTCGACCTTCATGCCGCTGACCGTGACAAATTCCTTGCCCTTCGCTGCCGCCATCGAACCCCTGCCCCTGATGCTCGTCTCAACTTGTGAAACCGAATTATGAAATACGGTTTCACAACCGGCTGTCGAAATCAATTGGCCCCGCTGCCGCGCCCAGTAAGCCTAAGATTTGGCGTTGCTCGGGATCGGGCGCTGCTCGACCAGGGTGATCCCGTAGCCTTCGAGCCCGACGATGGTGCGTTTGGAGTTCGACAGCATGATCATCCGGCGCACGCCCAGATCGATCAACGTCTGCGCGCCGATGCCGTACTGACGCAGGTCCGCGATCGGCTTCTTGAGGCCCTTACCCTGCCGCTCCAGCACGATGCGGCTGAACATCGTCGGCTCGTGATCGCGGATCAGCACCACGACGCCGCGGCCGGCCTCGCCGATCAGCCGCATCGTTGCTTCGAGCTCGCCGACGCGATTACGCGCTTCGCCGCCGAAGAACTCGCCGACGTGGGTGTCGCCGAGCGCATCAGTGAACGGGTTGGCCTGATGCATGCGCACCAGCACCGGCTCTTCGCCGGAGATGTCGCCTTTCACCAGGGCCAGGTGCTCCGCCCCGGTGATCGTGTTGGCGTAGACGATCAGCTTGAATTCGCCGCCGAAACGGCTGGTGATCGTCGACTCCGTCACCCGCTCGACCAACCGGTCCATGCGGCGGCGATAGGCGATCAGATCGGCGATGGTCGCGATCTTGAGGCCGTGCATCTGCGCGAACTTCACGAGGTCGGGCATGCGCGCCATGGTGCCGTCGTCGTTCATGATCTCGCAGATCACGCCGGACGGATTGAGGCCCGCCAGCCGGGAAATATCGACGGCGGCTTCTGTATGACCGGCCCGCACCAGCACACCGCCGGGCTGGGCGCGGAGCGGGAATACGTGGCCGGGGGTGACGATCTCTTCCGCGGCGCTATTGGGATCGATGGCCACTTCCACGGTCCGTGCCCGGTCCGCCGCCGAGATGCCGGTTGTAACGCCGGTGCGGGCCTCGATCGACACGGTAAACGCGGTCGAATGCCGGGTGCGGTTGCGCGGCGACATCTGCGGCAGGCCGAGATCGGTGACCCGCTCAGCCGTCAGCGTCAGGCAGATCAGGCCACGGCCATAGCGCGCCATGAAGTTGATCGCGGCCGCGTCCGCCCGCTCGGCGGGAATGACGAGGTCGCCCTCGTTCTCGCGGTCCTCATCGTCGACGAGGATGAACATCCGCCCATTGCGGGCAACCTCGATGATTTCCTCGATGGAGGACAGCCAAGTTTGTTTGAGCTCGGTCATTCTTGCCTGCTTGTCCATGAGCGTGGGCGCGCGCGCAATTCGGCGTCCGCGACCCCATACGGTTGAAACCTGATAGCGGGAACAATAGGATTTCGCCTAGGGCTTTGTCTATGTTACCCGGCTGGACCGCTCGCAGGACGGAGATTGGACCAGCCCGCCCATACCGCGACCACTTGACACTGGTAGCAGTCAGCCTGCATGGCTGCCGGGCTGGTGGCCTCGCGAGGGGCAGCCAGCCCTCGTCTCCTTCCAGCCGGCGCGATCCCTCCGCATGGACGGTCGCTACCGGGAACCGATCACACACCGCAGGTATTATTCGATGGAGCAACCCATGCGCCGCACATTTTCGGCGATCCCCCTTCTGGTCTCGGCTTTGGCGCTCGGTGTCGCGAGCCTCTCGGCAAGCGTCGCGACAGCCCAGAACCCGCCGCCCGCCGATGTGAAGGGACTGTGGATCACCACGGACTATCCGACATTGTCGCTGCGCGCTGGCGAGGAGACCAAGCTCAATGTCTCCCTCGTTAATTACAACCTCGCCCCCCAGCGCGCGGATGTCGCGGTCGACAGCGTGCCGGCCGGCTGGTCGGTGGAGCTGAGGGGCGCGGGCCGCCCGGTCGCCGCCGCCTTCATCGAGCACAACGCCAAGTCCAATCTCGAGCTCAAGCTGCGCGTGCCGGCGGAGACCAAGCCCGGCGCCTACACGCTGATCGTGCGCGCCAAGGCGACCGATCGCGCGCTGGAGTTGCCGCTGCGCATCAACGTGCAGGAAGCAGCCGCGGTGAAGATCACGGCAGAGCCGAAGCTGCCCGTGCTGCGTGGCACGCCGAAGTCCAGCTTCGACTTCAAGGTGAACGTCAAGAACGAGAGTTCCGACGACATTCTCGCCAACGTCAGCGCCGGCATTCCGCGCGGCTTCCAGGTGACGTTCAAGGAAGGCTTCGGCACGCAGGAGCTGACCAGCATTCCGATCAAGGCGGGCGAGAGCAAGGAAATCTCGGTCGACATCAAGCCGTCGGCCAGCGCCAACGCCGGCAAATATCCGGTCACGTTCGAGGTCGGTAACGAGAAGGCCAAGGCCACGACCCAGCTCACGCTCGACATTTCGGGCCAGCCGAGCGTCACGTTGAGCGGCGAGAACGAGCGGCTGTCGGGCGAGGTCTATGCCGGACGCGAGAAGCGCTTCACGTTCGTGTTGCGCAACTCCGGCACTGCGGATGCACGCAGCGTCGAGCTGTCCGCGACACCGCCCTCGGGCTGGAAGGTGACGTTCGAGCCGAAGTCGATCGCGGGCATCGTGCCGAACGGCGAACAGAAGTTCGAGGCGATCGTGGTGCCGTCCGAGAAGGCGGTGACGGGCGATTACGAGTTCACGGTGCGCGCCAGCGGCGACGGCGTGTCGGAATCGGCGAAGTTCCGCTCGACGGTTTCCACCTCGACACTGTGGGGCGCGATCGGCCTCGGCGTGATCGCGGCGGCGCTGCTCGTGCTGTTCGGCGCCGTCGGCCGCTTCGGCCGCCGTTGAGACCTGGAACTCCAAACTCCGGATCCGCGTAGCGTGTTTTGTCGTCATCCCGGCGAAGGCCAATACGCGCTAACATAGACAGTTTGGAGGCCACCACCTCTCCTGTGCGTCCCCGGACGAACGTTCCGACCGATAGGTTGGAACGTGAAGATCCGGGGCCTTCACCCCTCTCAGAAGGGTCAAGATCCCGGATAGCCTCGCTCCACTCGGCTTCCGGGAACGCAAACAGAGAGGAAAGCGGTTCTAACTCAGCGCCTATGGGCGAAGGCCGGGATGGCGAAGATCAGTAGTTGGGCCGAGTCTTACGGCCCAATTGCACGGTGAAGCGGTTCCTATTCGAGGACGTGAATGGAAGTCATGACCACTCCCGTGATCGAGGCGAAAGCCTTGACGAAGCGGTACGGCGCGCAGGTTGCCGTCGACCGCCTGGATTTGTCGATCGGCAAGGGGGAAGTATTCGGACTGCTCGGCCCCAACGGCGCCGGCAAGACGACCACCATCCTGATGATCCTCGGCCTGACCGAGCCGACCAGCGGCAGCATCGAAACCGTCGGTTTTGATCCGTTGCGGCAGCCGCTGGAGGTCAAGCGGCGCGTCGGCTATCTGCCGGACTCCGTCGGCTTCTACGATCACATGACCGGCCGCGACAACCTGCGCTACACAGCGCGGCTCGGTGGCATTCCGCGGATCGCGATCGAGGGCCGCATTACCTCGGCGCTGGAGCGCGTTCATCTGGTGGATGCTGCGGAGCGGCCGGTTTCGACCTACTCGCGCGGCATGCGACAGCGGCTCGGCATCGCCGAAATCATCATGCGCAAGGTCGAGATCGCGATCCTCGACGAGCCGACCAACGGTCTTGATCCGCAGTCGACGCGCGAGTTCCTGCAGCTGATCCGCTCGCTCAAGGGCGAGGGCATGACGGTGGTGCTGTCCTCGCACCTGCTCGATCTCGTGCAGACGATCTGCGATCGCGTGGCGCTGTTCTCCAACGGCAAGATCGGCTTGATGGGCCGGGTCTCCGATCTGATGAAGGATGTGCTTGGGGGCACCAGCGTGGTCGAGCTGGAGGCCGCGGGTCTCGATGTCGATCGCCTCGAGGGAATCGCGGGCGTGGAGCGCGTCAGCAGGCTCGGCGACAACCGCTGGCGGATCGACGCCAGCCGCGACGTGCGCGGCGAGATCGCCAAGCGCGTCGTCGAAAGCGGTGCCGAGTTGAAGGGCCTGTCGATCGGCGTCGCGACGCTCGACGACGTGTATGCGCGCTATTTCGAAGGTGTGAAACATGCAGCCTGAAACGACGACGAACAAAGCCAAAAGCAGCGTCACGGGTTGGCTCACCTCGGTGCGGCAGGGGTTCGACATCTTTGCGGGACGCAGCGGTCCGCGCGAGGGGTCGCCGTGGACGGGGCTCGATGCGGTCGTGCAGCGCGAGTTCAACGACAACCTGACCAGCGTGCGGATGCGGCTGCTGCAAGCGTTGGTGTTCGTCACCGGGTTCGCGGCTGCCTACTCGGCGATCGGCGAGATCAAGAACCTCGTCAGCGAGGACGCGTTCGTATTCCTCAAGATCTTCACGGTCTCGAAGGAGCCGCTGCCGTCGTTCCTGGCGTTCCTCAGCTTCCTGATCCCGATCGTGGCGATCACGCTCGGCTTCGATGCGATCAACGGCGAGTTCAACCGCCGCACGATGAGCCGGATCCTGGCGCAGCCGATCTACCGGGACGCGCTGTTGGTCGGCAAGTTCCTGGCTGGCCTCGCCACGCTCGCGGTGTTTCTTGTGGCGTTGTGGCTATTCTTGATGGGCCTGGGCATGCTGCTGATCGGCCTGCCGCCGAGCGGGGAGGAGATCCTGCGCGGGCTGTTGTTCCTGGTGGCGGCGATCGCTTACGGCGGCGTGTGGCTGGCAATCGCGATGCTGTTTTCGATCTACTTCCGCTCGACCGCGACCTCGGCACTCGCGAGCCTGTCGCTGTGGCTGATGTTCGCGGTGTTCTGGCCGATGATTTCGCCGATGCTCACGGGTCTGTTCGTGACGATTGATCCGTTCGATCCCAGGACGCAACTCGCGGCATTCGAGGTGCAGCAGGGCATCGACCGGCTGTCGCCGAACACGCTGTTTGCGGAAACGTCGATGGCGCTGCTCAACCCGACGACGCGCTCGCTGGGGCCGCTGATGATCTCGCAGCTTCAGGGCATGGTGCGCGGCGCGCCGCTGCCGCTGTCGCAGAGCCTGCTGCTGATCTGGCCGCAGCTTACGGGATTGCTGGCGGGGCTGATCGTGCTGTTCACGCTCGCCTACGCCGCGTTCCAGCGCCAGGAAGTGCGGGCGTAGGGGGCGTTGGTCATGTGGTGGAACTGCGCCTAGACTGTGTACGGCAGACACGTGCGGCATACCGCTGCCCGAGCCTGTCCTCATCTCGTCCAGGAGGCACCACATGACCGTCATTCGCAACATGACCCGTGAGGAAATCCAGAGCCGTACCGGCCGCTTCTCCAGCTTGAAGCCGATGTCGACCGCGAAGAACCTCGCCGACAAGGGCGTGCCGCTCGAGGCCATCGACATCGTGTTCGCGCGCCGGCTGATGCCGGTGGTGCTGGAAGCCGCCAACAACCCGTTCGGCAATGCGTCGCCGATCAACGGCGCGGGCGGCATGAGCCTGCATCTCTCCATCTGTCCGCCGGGGCAGGGGCCGTGCCTGCACTCGCACAACTCCACGTACGAAACGTTCATCTGCCTCGAAGGCCGCTGGGAATTCTCGGTCGGTGACAAGGGGCAGGAAAAGCTCATCCTGGAGAAGTGGGATACGTTCTCCTGCCCGCCGCGGGTGTATCGCGGATTCCGCAACATCTGGGACCGCGACAGCGCGTTGATGACCGTGATCAGCGGACCCGAAGACGCGCGCGACGACGTTTCCATGCCGCCGCATATCGCGGGTGAGCTGGAAAAATTCGGCCCTCACATCATGAAGTCCTTCGACGGCGTGTTCCACTTCGATAAACCTGCGTGAAACCCTACGCTTTGACGTAATTGACGACGTTTTTGGAACCTGCGAACTTGAATGCAATGCGCCGAACCAAGGCGCCGTTCGTCAACAGCAAGGGCAAACAGATGGTAATCAGACGCCGCTTCACTGCGGGCGCCGCAGCCCTGGCTGCGCAGCTTGCCGTCAGCGTTTCCATGGCTGCCATACCGGTCGCAGCGCTGGCTCAGGACGCGTGGCCGTCGAAGCCGATCAAGCTGATCGTGCCGTTCGCGCCCGGCGGCAACACCGACACCATCGCGCGGCTTACCGCCGAGCGCCTGAGCAAGGCAATTCCAGCGGTATTCGTGGTCGAGAACATGGCCGGCGCGGGTGGCTTGACGGCAACCAACACGGTCGCGAAAGCCGCGCCGGACGGATACACGCTGTTCCTGGTCGCGTCCCCGCAGCTTGCGATCGTGCCGGCACTGCAGACCGTGAGCTTTGATCCGATCAAGGACTTCACGCCGATCAAGAACATCGCGTTCAATCCGTTCGTCCTGATCGTGCACAAGTCGTTCCCGGCCGGCAATCTGAAAGAGATGCTGGATTGGGCACGCGCCAACACCGACAAGCTCACCTATGCCTCGGGCGGCGTCGGCAGCGTCAGCCACTTGTCGTCGGCGCTGCTGTTCAGCAAGGCGAAGGCGACCGTCAAGCACGTGCCGTATCGCGGCAATGCGCCGGCCCAGGTCGACGTGCTCGCGGGCCACGTGCCGATGATGTTCTCGAACCTGTCGGACGCGCTGACCCAGATCAAGAATGCCGACTTGCGGTTCTTCGCGGTATCGAGCGCGAAGCGGTCACCGCAGTTGCCGGATGTACCGACCGTACAGGAGCAGGGGGTCGACGGGTTCGACACCGGCGCGTGGAACGGCCTGGTCGGCCCGGCCAACCTGCCGGCCGCGATCGTTTCCCGGCTCGAAAAGGCGCTGACCGAATTCCTCAAGGAACCGGCGACGCAGAAGCGCTTCGCCGAGCTTGGCCTGGAGCCGGACGTCGGTTCATCCGGCGACTTTGCGGCTCAGATCAAGAAGGATATTCCGCTGTGGGCCGACATCGTGAAGCTGGCAGGCGCCCGAACGCAGCCGTGACACGCGGCGCAGGGTCGGACAAACTCTTGCTTTACGCGATCCTCACCTTGACGCCGCAGGGCACACCTATTGAACATCGATGCTCCGGCGAATCGGCGGCGCGCGAATTTTAGAATGACGAGGGGCGATCTATGAAAGTGAAGACCGTACGTGCCGTGGCTCTAGCAGTACCGTTGTTTTTCGCCGCCGGTGCCGCGCAGGCGCAATGCGTAACGAAGGGCGCCAACGCTACCGCCGGCAGCGCGGACTCCGCCAAGTGGTTCGTGATGGAAACGATGGTGCAGGCGGTGAGCTGGGGCCTGTGGCCGGGTTGGCTGTCGAACGGCAAGGTTGCGGGCTATTCGGTCAAGAGCGAGAAGTACGACTGCAAGCCCGACGGCAGCCAGGTCACGTGCCGCGGGCGGGCGACGTTCTGCAAGGCGGGGTGATGCCGTTTCGTAGGGTGCAATAGCCATTTTTTGGCGTATTGCACCGTTGCAACGTAACCGGTGCAATACGCTCACGCTATTGCACCCTACGTGTCGTGCGTCATTCGAGGGTTCGCCTAATGCTCAACTCCGCGGACAACGACCTGATCTGCCGCACCGGCGCTGGCACGGCGATGGGCAATTTCATGCGGCGCTATTGGGTGCCGTTTCTGTATGCGAGCGAATTGCCCGAAGCCGATGGTACGCCGTTGCGCGTCAAGCTGTTCTGCGAGCGGCTGCTGGCGTTTCGCGATTCCACCGGCACGCTTGGGCTGATCGACGAGTTCTGCGCGCATCGCGGCGTGTCGTTGTGGTTCGGGCGGAACGAGGAGGGCGGGTTGCGCTGCCCGTATCACGGCTGGAAATACGACACGCGAGGCAACTGCATCGAGGTGCCGTCCGAGCCGGCGGAGAGCGGCTTCTGCGCGAAGGTCAAGCTCAAGTCGTATCCGGTCGTCGAAAAGGGCGGCGTGATCTGGACCTATATGGGGCCGCCTGAGTTGCAGCCGCCGTTTCCCGCGTTCGAGTGGCTCGATCTGCCGGCCAGCCATCGCTACCTTAAGAAGCGCCACCAGGAATCCAACTGGATGCAGGCTCTGGAAGGCGGCATCGATTCATCGCATGTGTCGTGGCTGCATTCGGGCGAATTGAAAAGCGATCCGCTGCACGTTTCCAAGGGCGCCGTCTATCAGCGCGACACCACCCCGAAATTCGAAGTGGTCGAGAGCCCCGGCGGGCTGCAGATCGGTGTACGGCGAAATGCCGAAGTCGGGCATTACTACTGGCGCATCACGCAGTTCATCCTGCCGTGGTATACGATGATCCCGCCCTACGGCGATAACGCGCTCAACGGACACGCCTTCGTGCCGATCGACGACGAGACGACGATCGTGTGGTCGTTCACGTATCATCCGGCGCGGCCTTTGTCGGAGCACGAGCTCGCTACCATGAACAAGGGCGGCGGCATGCATGTCGAGCTGGTGCCCGGCACGTTCCGCCCGGTGATCAACAAGGACAACGACTACCTGATCGACCGGCAAGCGCAGAAGGAGCGCCGGTACTATTCGGGGGTCGCGGGCATCGCGATGCAGGACGCCTCGCTGCAGGAGAGCATGGGGCCGATCGTCGACCGCTCGAAGGAGAACCTCGTCTCCACCGACAACGCGATCATCATGGCGCGCGCGATCTTGAAGCGTGCGGCCGTGGCGCTGCGCGACAAGAGCGTGACACCGCGCGGGCTGGAACCGGAATCCCATCGCGTGCGCTCGGCCTCGTTCGTGCTGCCCGCCGGCGTTCCCTTCGCCACCGAACGCGCGGACGATTTGCGCGTGCGCGAAGGCGTGGCGCATACGGGGATTTGAGCCTCACGCCAGAGCGTCGCCGCCACAGCTATCATTCGACGCGATGACGACGTGCTGCTTGCGGCCAAGGGCCCAAGGTTGGGTCGGGATCAGCGCGCCACATGCGCTTGGCAGCTCCATCACGACCGATCCGAAAAAGAATCCGACGAACTTTGCTTTGCCGCTGGCGCGGGTGCGTGGTGGCCCGCGAAAGTCCCTACAATCACATGCCGTCAATTTATTGTGCGCTGCATACTTTCGCGCCGCTCCGCTCGTTACGTAGGCAATATAGATTTGGCCTCGCCTGGGTAAATCCTGTTTATCTTATTGTTTTTTCACGATTATTTTTGTTGGAACGCTTCTTGATATCCATGATCCACAGAGTTGATGCATCACCAGAACATAATTGACTTACGTCAATTGTTCGATGGGGAGGTTGCGCTGCGCCGCACCGCAACACGTATCAATCGGCAGGGGATTTTGGGGATGACAATGAAGAAGTTGGACAAGTCGAACGATCGCACGCCGCTCGCCCTGGATCGACGCGCACTGTTGAGCCGTACGGCGGCCGTGGCCTCGACCGCAGCCCTCATGAGTGCCGTGCGGGCGGCCTTCCCGGGAGGTGCTTTCGCGCAAGGGGCCGGCCCCGAGGTGAAGGGCACCAAGCTCGGCTATATCGCACTCACCGACGCCGCGCCGCTGGTGATCGCCAAGGAAAAGGGCCTGTTCGCCAAGCACGGCTTGCCCGACATGGACATCTCCAAACAGGCATCTTGGGGTGCGCTACGTGACAACATGGCGCTCGGCACGAAGGCCAATGGCATCGATGGCGGCCACATCCTGCGGCCCAAGACGCATCTGTATGCCACCGGCAAGGTGATGCAGGGCAACCAGCCGCTGCCGATGTACACCTTGCTCAATCTCAACGAGGACTGCCAGGCGATCTCGGTTGCCGACGAGTTCAAGGATCTCAAAGCCGGCACGGACAGTTCGGTGCTGAAGGAGGCATTCGCCAAGAAGAAGGCGGCCGGCAAAGAGGTCAAGGTCGCAATGACCTTCCCGGGCGGCACCCACGATCTGTGGATCCGCTATTGGCTGGCGGCCGGCGGCATCGACCCCGACAAGGACGTCTCGACCATCGTCGTACCGCCGCCGCAGATGGTGGCGAACATGAAGGTCGGCAATATGGACGCCTTCTGCGTCGGCGAGCCGTGGAACGAACAGCTTGTCAACCAGGGCATCGGCTACACGGCGTGCACGACCGGTGAATTGTGGTTCCGGCACCCCGAGAAGATCCTGGGCATGCGTGCCGACTGGGTCGACGCCAACCCGCGCGCCACCCGCGCCATCCTGATGGCCGTGATGGAAGCCCAGCAGTGGTGCGAAAAGATGGAGAACAAGGCGGAAATGGCCGAAATCGTCGGCCGCCGCCAGTGGTTCAACGTGCCGGTGCCCGACATCATCGGCCGCATCAAGGGCGACATCAACTATGGCCACGGCCGCACGGCAAAGGACACCAACCTGCTGATGAAGTTCTGGGGCGAGAAGGGCGAGGTTTCCTATCCCTGGAAAAGCCTCGATACCTGGTTCATCGCCGAGAACATCCGCTGGGGCAAGTTCGAACCGTCGATCGACATCAAGGCGCTGGTCGACAAAACCAACCGCTCGGACCTGTGGATAGAAGCGGCGAAGAAGCTCGGCGTCGCCGGCCATCCGACCGGCGACAGCCGTGGGCTGGAGAAGTTCTTCGACGGCAAGGTGTTCGATCCGGCCGACCCGATGGCTTACCTGAAGTCGCTGTCGATCAAGCGGGCAAGCGTTTAAGCCAGCGGCGGCAAACAGTGCCTGCCCAGGGACAGATGACATGAGCGTCGTACGTTTGAAAGCCGAAGCAGGAAGCCCGATGAACGACCCGGCTAGCCGAACCGCCGCTGTGGAACCGGCCGTCGTCGTCGCCATGGCGGTGCCGCCGGCACCCCGCCTGCCGCGCCTGACCAAGCGGCTCGGCGAGGCGGTGGCGACCGTCCTGCCGCTCTTGATCATGCTGGCGCTGATCCTGCTGGTCTGGGAAGTGGCCTGCGCCGGGCCGAAGTCGAGCCTGCCCGCGCCGTCGCGCATCTGGGCGGAGGCCCAGGACCTGATCCTCTCGCCGTTCTTCGTCTTCGGGCCGCAGGACATCGGCCTCGGCTGGCGGGTGCTGACCAGCCTGCAACGCGTCGCCATG
>CAMDPA010000048.1 GCA_945903565.1 Devosia equisanguinis
CACGCGAACCTATGAGAAAGGCATCAAGGTCAGCAAAGCCGAGTTGGCGGCGGTCAAGCTTGTCGGCGATGACTTCCATCCCGAATGGAACTATACAATCAGCCCACGCAGACCGGGGAACTCGTAGCCGTTATTCTGCGATATGTCCTAAGCATGGGCCAACCCAATATGGAGCCACGTACCAATGCCCGATCTCGAGATGCAGCCTTTGATTCCGCACGGGCCACAACTGATGGCCGGGTTCAAGCGCCAGCGGATCAAGACATCCGGTGCGGAGATCGAGGTGGCGGTGGCTGGCAAGGGGCCGCCGCTGCTGTTGATTCACGGTAACCCGCTGACTCTTGTCTCTTGGCACAAGGTTGCGCCATCCCTGGCGCAGCATTTCACGGTCGTGGCGACGGACCTGCGCGGCTACGGCGACTCGTCGAAGCCGGAAGGTGGCGGCGATCATTCGGATTATTCGTTCCGGGCGATGGCGCTTGATAACGTCGAGGTGATGCAGGCGCTCGGCTTCGAGACGTTCGCGGTGGCAGGGCATGATCGTGGCGCACGCGTTGCGTTCCGGATGTGCCTCGATCATCCCGAGAAGGTCGTGCGGATGGTGTCGCTCGACATCGTGCCGACGCACCATTTGCTGACGAACCTGTCGGTCGGGTGGGGCGTGGAATCCTACCACTGGTTTTTCCTGGCGCAGAAGGCGCCGTATCCGGAAACGCTGATCTGCCGCGATCTCAACTATTACATCCAGTACAAGCTGAACAAGCGCGGCGTGGGGCTCGAGATCTTCACGGCGGAGGCCATGGCGGAATACGTGCGGTGCACGACGCCGGAGCAGATCCATGCGGTGTGCGAAGACTATCGCGCGACGCTCACGCTCGACTTCGAGATGGACAAGGCCGACTTCGGCAAGCGCAAGATCAAGTGCCCCGTGCTGCATCTGTGGGGGTCGAACAGCCACGTCGGCCGCAACTTCAAGCCGGTCGAGGCGTGGGCGCCGTGGTGCGAGGACGTGCGGGGATGGTCGATCCCGACGGGGCACTATCCTGCGGAACATCGTCCGGACCTGATCTATCCGACGTTCTGGGCGTTCTTCACGGGTCGCGAGCCGGTGCCGTATAAAGACGCGTAAGGAAAACAGGGGGAGGAGACAACCATGATGAAGCGAATTCTGACGGCTGTAGCGGCTGCCATGCTGTGCGCGGGATCGGCGCTGGCGCAAGGCTTTCCGTCGAAGGGCATCACGCTGATCGTGCCGTTCGCGCCGGGTGGGCCGACCGATATCATCGCGCGGATCGTGGGCGATCACATGGGCCGGACGCTTGGCCAACAGTTGCTGGTGGAGAACGTGGCGGGCGCTGGTGGTACGGTCGGTGTCACCCGCGTGATGCGCGCGGCCCCGGACGGTTACACCATACTGATGGGAAACCTCGGCACGCAGGCGGCGAGCGTGGGCCTTTACGACAAGCTGGCCTACGATCCACGCAAGGATTTCGAGCCGATCATCAACATGGCCGCGACGCCGATGATGGTGGCGGCGAAGAAGGACTTGCCGGTCAAGGATTTCAAAGAGTTCATCACCTTCGTGAAAGCCAATGCCGACAAGGTGAACTACGGCACTGGCGGCGTCGGCGCGACATCGCATCTGACGTGCTTGTTCCTGGAGCATGTGCTCGGTGTGAAGCTCGCGCACGTGCCGTTCCGCGGTTCGGGTCCCGCGCTCAACGCGCTGCTCGGTGGACACGTCGATTTCGTGTGTGATCAGACGGTCGGTATCGTGCCGGCGATCCAGGCGAAGAGTGTGAATGGTCTGGTGATTGCCACACAGAAGCGTTCGCCGGTTGTGCCTGATGTTCCGACCTCCGGCGAGCAGGGATTGCCGGCGTTCCAGGCGACGGGCTGGAACGCGTTGTTCGCGCCGAAGTCGACGCCGGCTGCGATCGTCGAGCAGCTCAACAAGGCAGGCCGCGCCGCGCTGGCGGACGCGACCGTGCGCAAGCGGCTGCTCGAACTCGGTGCGGAGTTGCCGGACGAAGCCGGCCAGACGTCAGCGGTGCTGGCCAAGCTCGTGTCGGACGAAATCGACAAGTGGGTGCCAGTGATCAAGGCGGCGGGCGTGAAGGCGAATTAGGATTCAGCGCGCTTTCTTTCGGGCGGGGACGTCGACGGTGAAGCCCGCGGTTCGCAACCGCTCGATCGTCGCTTCCAAGTGCGTGCGGTCGCGCGTCTCGATCACGAGGCGCGCGGAGGCGGCCTTGGCGGGCGTGTCGGTGAACACGCGCTGGTGAACGACCTCGATGATGTTGGCGCCGGCGGCCGCGATCACCGCAGTAAGGCGTGCGAGCTGGCCGGGCCGGTCGGGCAAATCGATTTCAAGCTCGGACAGCCGACTTTCGCGTGCCAGCTCGCGGGTGAGAACGCCTGCCAGCAACCGCGTATCGATGTTGCCGCCGCACAGTACGAGGCCGACGTTGCGGCCCTTGAAACGCTGCGGGTGCTGGATCATCGCCGCCAGACCCGCCGCGCCGGCGCCTTCCACCACGGTCTTTTCGATCTCGATCAGCAGCGTGACGGCGTTTTCCAATTCCACCTCGCTGACGAGCAAGATGTCGGACACCAGCGCGCGGATCACCTGCTCGGTCAGAACGCCGGGCGTCTTGACGGCGATGCCCTCGGCCAGCGTATCGCCGCGGCATGGCCGGCTGCCGCCGTCGATGCGGTTGAGCATCGAGGGAAATAGCTCGGCTTCGACGCCGACGATTTCGATCGACGGCTTGATGCCCTTGGCCGCGACGGCCATGCCGGAAATCAATCCACCGCCGCCGATCGGAACGACCAGCACGTCGAGGGAAGGCACCGCGGCCAGCATCTCCAACGCGATGGTGCCTTGGCCAGCCATGATCAACGGATCGTCGTATGGGTGGATGAACACGTGGCCGTGCTCCTTCGCACTCTGGCGGGCATAGGAAGCGGCGTCCTCCAGCGTGGCGCCGGTAACGATCACTTCCGCGCCGTGCCCAAGGGTGTTCTCGACCTTCACGGTCGGCGTGCCTTCGGGCATCACGATGGTGGCGGATATGCCGAGCCGCTTGGCGTGATAGGCGACGCCTTGTGCGTGGTTGCCGGCCGACATCGCGATCACGCCGGCGCGGCGTTCGGCATCGGTTAGTGCGGAAAGCTTGTTGAGCGCGCCACGTTCCTTGAAGGAGGCGGTGAACTGCAGGTTCTCGAACTTGAGCCAGACCTGGGCGGCGAGCATTTGGGACAGTGTGCGGCTGTGATCGAAGTCCGTATTGAGCACGGCGCCTTCGATCACCGTTGCGGCGCGCTGCACGTCGGCAAGTGTAATGGGTAGCGTCGTTGCAGCGGGGGCCAGGACCTGAGGAGGGGACTTCTCTGCCATGCATTTTGTCCTGACTTCTTGCGCTTTTGCCGGGGTACTGGCGCGTTTCATGACGTCTGGGGGATGCCCGTTGCCGTGGCCCATGCCATTATGCCCTGCTGCATCAGAGATATACACGGTGCGGACACTATCGAATGGAGAGCATTGCATGAACTGGATCAGAGCAACCCTGCTGTGCACTGCCGTAGCGGTTGCAGCGTTTACCGCCGCCTTCGCAACGTCGGCCCCGGCCGAGGCTGCGGTTTGCCGTGCCCGCATGTCGGGCGAGGGTACGGGGATGGGCGTCGCGGGGCAGGGCACGACGAACGCCAGGGTAGCTGCGCTGTCGAATTGGGCGCGCAACGTCGAGACCAAGCACGGCAAGCGCTTTGCCGACAGCGCGAAGGCACAGTCTGTCCGCTACGACTGCCGCCAAGGCGCGATCCTGGAGGCTAAGTGCGTCGTCACGGCGGTGCCCTGCCGCTAAGCAGAGGCAGCACAATAACTGCTTCATCTTGGCGACCACCCCACATTTCTCCTCCCCCCTTGCGGGGGAGGTGGCCCGTAGGGCCGGAGGGGGGAAGCCTAAGCAATACAGTCGTTTGCGGCTCCCCCCTCCCCGGCCATCCCCCGCAAGGGGGGAGGGAGGGAAACCAATTCTTCGATTCAATTATTGAGCGGCCTCTCCTAAGGCCTGCTTCGTGCTAACGGATGGCCCCGTACGGATCGCCCGTGTGGGGCCATTCGCTCGATATTGAAATGCAAAGACGCAGGAGATGACGATGGCCAAGGTTGCGTGGATCGGGCTTGGGGTGATGGGCTATCCGATGGCGGGGCATATCCTGAAGAAGGGTGACCACGACCTTACCGTCTACAATCGCACGGCTGCCAAGGCGCATGCTTGGGTCGCCCAGCACGGCAAGGGGCGCGCGGCGGCATCGCCCGCCGAGGCGGCGAAGGACGCCGATTTCGTGTTCTGCTGCGTCGGCAACGACAACGATCTGCGGTCGGTGACGCTAGGGGCTGATGGCGCGTTCGCAACCGTCAAGAAGGGCGCGGTTTTCATCGACAACACGACCGCTTCGGCCAATATTGCGCGCGAGCTTCACGCTGCGGCCAAGGTCAAGGGTTTCGACTTCCTCGATGCGCCGGTGTCCGGGGGCCAGGCCGGTGCGGAGAACGGTGCGCTTACCGTGATGATCGGCGGCGAGGCCGCAGCCTTCGAGCGCGCTAAGCCCGTCATCGCGCACTACGCTCGCATGATGAACCTGATCGGTGCGCCGGGTGCGGGGCAACTTGCGAAGATGGTCAATCAGATCTGCATCGCGGGCATCGTTCAGGGGCTCGCGGAGGGGCTGCACCTCGCGCAGAAGAGCGGTCTCGACATTCCCAAGGTGATGGAGACGATCTCCAAGGGCGCGGCGCAATCCTGGCAGATGGAGAACCGTTGGCAGACGATGGCGGACGGCAAGTTCGACTTCGGCTTTGCCGTGGATTGGATGCGCAAGGACCTCGGCATCTGCCTGGACGAGGCGCGCGGCGCCGGCGCCAGTTTGCCGATGACCGCGTTGGTCGATCAGTTCTATAGCGAGGTACAGCGTATGGGCGGCAAGCGTTGGGACACGTCGAGCCTGATTGCGCGGCTGAACAAGGCGGATCAGAAGTAGGAGTACCTGCATGGCCAAGCTACCGATCAGTCTTTCCGTATGTGCCTATGACCGCACAGCCGCCTTGTTCGATGGTCGCGTGTCGATCGAAGGCTGCGATGTCAACGCGGTGGCGCTGGAACCGGAGGAGTCATTCCACCGCGCCTTCAAGTATCGCGAGTTCGACGTGACGGAGCTGTCGCTGTCGAGTCATACGCTGTCGACCGCGCGCGGCGATGCGCACTATGTCGGGATACCCGCGTTCGTGTCTCGGCTGTTTAGGCATTCGAGCCTCTACATCCGCAGCGATCGCGGCATCAAACGGCCCGAGGATCTGAAGGGCAAAACGATCGGGCTGCCCGAGTATCAAATGACCGCCAACGTGTGGCTGCGGGGTATCCTGGCCGACGAGTACGGTGTGCAGCCGCGCGATATCAAATGGCGCAACGGCGGGCTCGAGGAGCCCGGCCGCGGCGAGCGGACGCCGATCAAGCTGCCCGACGATGTCGAGCTGGTGTCGGTGCCGGCCAATCGCAACCTGTCGGACATGCTCGAGAAGGGCGAAATCGATGGGCTGATTTCGGCGCGCGCGCCGTCGTGCTTTCTGCGCGGCGCGCCCAACATCGACCGGATGTGGCACAACTATTGGGAGGTCGAGGAGGCGTATTTCCGCAAGACGAAGATCTTCCCAGTCATGCACATCATCGGCGTGCGGCGTTCGCTGGCAGAGCAGCATCCGTGGCTGCCGGTCAGCATCTTCAAGGCTTTCATCAAGGCCAAGGAGCTGTGCATGCACGAGCTCGGTCAGATCGGGCATCTGTCGACGTCGCTGCCGTGGAGCGTGGCGGAGTACGAGCGGCTGCAGCGCGTGATGGGGCACGACTTCTGGAGCTACGGCTTCGAGGCGAACCATCACGTGCTCGATACGCTGGCGCGCTACAGCCACGAGCAAGGGCTGTCGGTGCGGCGCTTGCCGGTCGAGGAGATGTTCTGGCCGGCGACGCACGATCTGTCGAAGATCTGAAGGGCCGGAGCACAAACGAAAACCGCCGAGAGTGGCCACCGCAATCGTGCGGCAGACCCTTCCCGGCGGTTGTTTCTCTAGCGTCGCTCAGATCAGCTTGAGCGAGATCGCTTCACGGCCCTTCTGGGTCGAGACGACTTGCATCGAGACGCGCTGGCCTTCGTCCATCTGACCAATCCCGGCGCGTTCCAGCACGGAGATGTGGATGAACACGTCTTTGCCGCCGTCATCGGCACCGACGAAGCCGAAGCCCTTGTCGCCCTTGAACCACTTGACGGTGCCTTCGAGCGGGACCGCTGTGGATGGGTCGGCACGCTCGCGCCCGCCGCCGCTGCGCGGTGCGCCGCCAGACGACGGAGGTCGCGGGGCCCGGGGCGCGCCGTAGCCGCCACCACCACCACCACCGGCACCAGCCGGTGGGCCACCGGGGAGAACCTCGACGATGCCGGTGACCTGACGGCCCTTCTGGCCCTGGCCGACCTGCACGCGAAGCCGCGTTTCAGGCGCGACGTCCTCGTGACCGGCCGCCTGCACGACGCCGATGTGAAGGAACGCATCGCCCGAGCCGTCCGACAACTCGACGAAGCCGAAGCCCTTCTCGGTGTTGAACCACTTTACGGTGGCGTCGATCGGGGGGCCGGACGTGTCCATGCCCATGCCGCCGCGCTGCGGCGCGCGCGATGGCGGACCGGGGGAGCGGTAGCTTTCTCGTGTATCCGGCGGCGGCGAATACATATTGTCGTCATCAAACCCGCGCCTTCTCGGGCCTCTGTCGCGTCCCTTACCCATGTCGTCGGCTCGCCTTGTCCTGTAGTTCGCGTGAGAATCTAACGTGCTCAATGTTCAGCCGATAGGGACCCGATTGAGCAGCGTCTGAGGGTGTCCAGTCCGTATCGCTGCAAATCAGATACTCAATTCTGGGGACATCTTCAATGTGCAAGAACGACTTAAGGTCGCCATGCTTGCTTTTTTATGTGCTGAAGGGGGTCGGCTTGGGTCTGGGCGGTCGCCCGACCGGGGTCATGTTGCCATCGCAACACCGAGCGTCGGAGCACCGTGGTGGGTTGGAACCTTGCGCCCGGAGCCTGATTTCGTGAGAGAATGGGTGTCAATCGGCGTTTATCGACGTTCTGGCGGGCACGATCAAATCGGCATAGATTGCACGACATCCATAACGCCGAACTTTGCCCGCCGTGCTTGCCGGCGCGGCCGAGGTGCGGCCTACCAGGGAGACGGACGATGAAGAGCATGGTCGGCGTGCCTTGCCTCTATATGCGCGGCGGCACCTCCAAGGGCCCCTACTTCAAGCTCGACGACCTGCCGAAGGACCGCGAGACCCGCGACCGCTTCCTACTCGCCGCGATGGGGTCACCCGACCCGCGCCAGATCGACGGCCTCGGTGGCGCCGACACGCTGACCTCCAAGGTCGCTGTGGTCGGCCGCTCCAGCCGGCCCGGCGTCGATGTCGACTATCACTTCTGCCAGGTCGATATCACCAAGCCGCTGGTCGACACCAACCCGTCATGCGGGAACATGCTGTCGGGGGTCGCGCCGTTCGCGATCGAGTCCGGCCTGATCAAGCCGAAGGACGGCGTGACGCGCGTCATCATTTTCGACGTCAATACGTCGAGCAAGATCGAGGCGGTCATCGAAACCCCTGGTGGTGAGGTCAATTATCTGGGCGACGCGCGGATCGATGGCGTGCCGGGTAGCGCGGCTCCGGTGATCCTCAACTTCATGGACATCGTCGGGTCCAAGACCGGCAAGATGCTGCCGACCGGCCATGCGATGGAGAAGATCGACGGCATCGACGTGTCGCTGGTGGACGTGTGCATGCCGATGATGCTGCTGCGCGCGGCGGACTTGGGTCTCACCGGTTACGAGGGCCGCACGGAAATCGATGGCAACAAGGAGTTGCTGGCGCGCATCGAAAAGCTGCGCCTGGAAGGTGGCCGGCGGATGGGCTTCGGCGATGTCAGCGACAAGGTGATCCCGAAGGTTGGTTTGCTGTCGCCGCCGCGGGGGACCGGCGCGATCACGTCGCGCTATCTGACGCCGCATGCATTGCATGCGGCACACGCTGTCACGGGTGCGTGCTGCGTTGCGACGGCCTGCGCGCTCGAGGGTTCGGTCGCCTACGAATTGACGCGGATGCCGCCCGGAAATCCGCGCACGGTGTGGATCGAGCATCCAACCGGCATGGTCGATGTGCGGCTTGAGACCAAGGGCACGGGGCCGACGATGGATGTTGTTGCGGGTATTCTGCGCACCGCGCGGCCGATCATGCGCGGTGAAGTGCTGGTGCCGGCGAAGGTGTTCGAGCCGGTCGCGGCGGGGCTGCCTACGGCGGCTTGAGAGTTGGACGAGTTCCTGGAACCGGTGTCATCCGGTTCCGGCGTTATGCCGGTTTTTGCTCCGGCGGAATCAAGTGATCGCGGTGGCCGAGTGCCGGGAACCAGCGTTGCCACAGCACAGCTATCGTGATCGCGCCGAGGCCGCCGATCACGGTGGCGGGGACCACGCCGATCGCGCCCGCCATGGTGCCGGCGCGGAACTGGCCGATCTCGTTGGAAAAGCTGGTGCATAGGCTGCTGACCGCGGCGACGCGGCCACGCAGTGCGTCCGGCGTTTCGGCTTGCACCAGGGTCATGCGGACGACGACGCTGGCGGTGTCCGCCGCGCCCATCAGCGCTAGGAACAGGAACGACAGTGCGAAGCTCTCGGACAAGCCGAAACCGAGGTTCGCCAGGCCGAAAATAATCACCGACAGGATCATGCGGGACCCGGCCTTGCGCTCCATGAAATTGCGGCGCGCCAGCACAACGCCCATGATCAGTGCGCCAGCGGCGGGGGCGGAGCGCAGCAGCCCGAGCCCCACCGGGCCGACATTGAGAATGTCCTTGGCGAAAATAGGCAGCAGCGACACCGCGCCGCCGAGCACGACGACGAGCAGATCGAGCGTCAGTGCGCCCAGGATGACCTCCTTGCTCCACATGAAGCGGAAGCCGGCGAAGAGATCTTCGATCGAGGTGGTGGCGGTTCGAGCAGGGGTGTTGCGGTAGGAGATCGCGAAGTTGCAAAGCGCGGCGATGGCATAGAAGGCAAGCGCGGCGGCAAACGCGAGGTTCGGGGAGACGGCGTAAAGCAGCCCGCCGACCGCGGGGCCGGAGATGTTGGCTGCCTGCGAAACGGCCGTCGAGAATGCGACGGCGTTGGCGAAGTGCTGGCGCGGCACGAGGTTGGGCAGCACCGCGGAATTGGCCGGCAGGTAGAAGGCGCGGCCCGCGCCGTGAACGACGACCGTCAGGTAGAGCAGCCACATGATCGAGACACCGCCGGCGACGAGCGCAAGCTGCGCCAATGCCGCCACGCTCATTGTTGCGCAGCACAACGTGAGGACGAGGCGGCGGTCGTAGCGGTCGGAGACGTAGCCGGTCACGAGCATCAATGCGATGGCGGGGAGGAAGGCGGCGAGGCCGACAATGCCAAGCGCTACGGCCGAGCCCGTCACGTCGTAGACGAACCAACCGATCGCGACCGTCTGGACCTGGGTGCCGAGCGTGACGGCGAAACGCGAGGCGCAGTTGAGCATGAAGTCGGGATGCGCGTTCCAGCGCCATGGGGCATCGTCCGGCGGATCGGTCGCGGATCGCTCATCAGACATGGGCCACCTCTTGCCTCATGCCTTGGCGCTTTCCTTGGTGTCTTCTGGTTCGATCAGATGGTCGCGGCGGGCTAGATCGGGGAACAGACGCGGCCACAAGAAGGAAAGGCCGACAGCACAGATACCGCCGATGACGACGGCTGGGACAGCGCCGATCAAGCCTGCCACAGAGCCTGCGCGGAATTGGCCGAGCTCGGACGCCGAGCTGATGAACAGCGAGTTGACGGCGGCGACGCGGCCTCGGAGGTCGTCCGGCGTTTCGGCCTGCACCATAGTGTGGCGGATTACGACGCTGATCATGTCGGACGCGCCGACGACGAAAAGGCAGGCGAGCGAGAACAAGAAGCTGGTCGAAATGCCGAAAAAGATGGTCGCAAGACCATAGACGGTGATGGTGGCGAACAGTTTCTTGCCGGTGCCGCGTTTAACATAGTTGCTATTGGCGAGCCAAAGCGCCATGAGCACTGCCCCGGCGGCAGGTGCCGCGCGCAATAGGCCGAGGCCGACCGCGCCGACCTCCAGCACGTCCTTGGCGAAGATCGGCAGCAGCACTACGACGCCGCCCAGCATCACCACGGCGGCATCGAGCGCGACGGCGCCGAACACGACGGGCTTGTTCAGGGCGAACTCGAACCCGGCGAGGATGCTTTTGAGGGTGACGGGGGTTTTGCTGGAGACCGCTGCCTCGCGCGGCTTGATGGTCAAGGTGCCGAGCGCGGACAGCGCGTAGAGCAGAGCCGCGACCACGAAGGGGAGACGCGGGTCGACCGCGAACAGGATGCCGCCGAGTGCGGGGCCGAGGATCTGCGCGAACTGGAACATGCTGGAAGCGAACGCGATCGCGGTCGAGAGCTGATCCTGCGGGACGAGCGCGGGGATAATTGCCTGGGCTGCAGGATTGTGGAACGCGCGGCTCGCCGAAACCACGATGATGATGATGTAGATCGGCCAGATGATGCCCTGACCGCTGGCGACCAGCCACCACAGCGCGAGGCCGGTGAGCGTCAGCATGATGTCGGAGGCGAACATCACGAGGCGGCGGTCGACGCGGTCGGCGACATAGCCGGTCACGAGAACGAGGGTGAGCGCGGGGAGCAGGCCGGCGAGACCGAGATAGGCGAGGGCGAACGCGCTGCCGGTCACGTCGTAGATGTACCAGCCGATCGCGACGCCGGTCATTTGCAGTGCGAGGGTGACAGCAAAGCGCGCGCCGCACACGATGGCGAAGTCGCGATGACGTAGGATCGTCCAGCCGCTGGGTGTGATCATACCTGCGCCGCCATGCCTGATGTCATGGGTGCGGAACCGGGCGCGCACAGTGGGAGGCGGCGCATCTGTACGTAATGCTGCCTAAGAGGGTGCATCAGGCTCCTATGCAGGAGCGGGCGGCTCCGCGCAAGTCGGCGAAGCAGAATGACATGGGAATGGTGTCAGACCCGCAATTCCTGCCCGCGTTCCGCAGGACGGGTCTGACACCACCGGCTACCCATCACGCCGAGGAAAGCGCCTGGCGGACGCGCTCGCGGGTGAACGGTGCGCGGCGGATGCGTACGCCGGTGGCGTCGAACACCGCGTTGGCGACCGCGCCGGCCACGGGCCGGATCGAGGGCTCGCCCGCACCGGTCGGTGGCTGGTCGGGATAGTCGAGCAGCACGCAGTCGATCGTCTCCGGCATGTCCATGATGTCGAGGATCGGATAGGTTTCCCAATCGATGCTCGTTACCTTGTTGTTGTCGAACTTGACTTCCTCGAGCGTGGCGCGGCTGAGGCCCTGCACGATGTTGCACTCGATGCACTCGCGCAGATCACGTGGCGCGATGATCTGGCCGCAGTCGTGCGCGACCGTGAACTTCTTGCCCCATACGCGGCCCGTGCGGCGGTTGACTTCCACCTCCGCCACGATTGCGACGCGCGAGCCGTTGCGCTGGGCGTAGGCGAAGCCGCGGCCCCTCAGGATGTCGCCGGTCTGATCCTTGTTGGGACCAACGCGCGGCTTCCAGCCGGACTTCTCCATCGCCGCCTTGATGACCGCGAGGTCGCGCGGGTTTTTGGCGTGCTTCAGGCGGAACTCGATCGGGTCGACCCCGACCGCCAACGCCAGCTCGTCGATGAAGGATTCACCGGCGAACTGCAACTCCGGCCCGTTTGGATCGCGCAAGTGTGCGCCACGCAACGGCGAGGCGCGCTCCACGAACGGGGCGATCACTTCCCAGCCCATCGCCATATTGGGGAAAGCGTAGGAGTTGGCGGGGATGTTGAAAGCCTGCGTGGGCTTCAACGGGTGCCCCAGCGTGTGGCCGGCCAGGCAATCGTGCGTCTTGCTCTCGTTGGAGTTGACCTCTAGGCGGGAGAAGCCCTTGGCGGTGAACTCGAAGCCGATCACGTTGTTATTGGCATCGACGGCGGCGCGTGCACGGATGACGCTGGCGGGGCCCTTCGGATCCCAGCCCGTGCCTTCCTCGCGGCTATACTGCAGGCGAACCGGCTTGCCGACCGCCTGCGCCAGCACGGCGCAATCCATTGCGCAGTCGCCGGCGTCGTTGCGGCCGTAGCAGCCGGGGCCGATCAGCCAGATGCCATCGACGTCGTCCTGCTTGAAGCCCAGAACCGCGGCGACGCCGTCACGTGCGAAGTGCGGCTTCTGACCGCCGGTCCACAACGTGGCCTTGGTGCCCTTGATCTCGACGACGGCGGTGGCCGGCGCCATCGACGCGTGACTCTGGAATGGCCACTCGTACTCCGCGGACACGACCTTGGCCGCCCCTTCGAACGACTTGGCGATTTCGCCGTTCTGCTTCTCCGTCTTCTTTTCGAGGACCGGCGCCTTGCGGATGTGGCTGTAGAGGTCGGTGTAGTTCGGGAAGGGCTTGGGCACTTCCGACCAGATGACCTTCAGCTTCGCCGCTGCCTTTATCGCGTCCCACTCGGTGTTGGCGACGACGCCGAGGACGCCCTGCTTCCAGACGACCTGCGCACCCGGGATGTCCTTGATCGAGGCTTCGTCGACCTTGACGGGAACGCTGCCGACGACCTGCGGGCGGATCATGCGGCCATGCACCATGCCGGCCACTTTGTGGTCCATGATGTGCTTTTCGGTCGAGTAGACCTTCGGCGCGATGTCCTCGCGCGCGAAGTCCTTGCCGATCAGCTTGTACTCTTTATGGGACTTCGGCTTGGCGATGCCGACGGCCTTCAGCGGGTTGCCCCACAGCTTGTTCCACTCGAGCTTGTGATTGAAGTATTTGCCGCCGATCAAGTCCTTGTAGGAGATCTTCTTTGCGGCATCGGCCTTGGCCGAGACGACGCCGTCGACGACGACGAGATCGGCCGCGGGAACGCCGAGCTTGGTTGCAGCCATCTCGACGAGCACGCGGCGCGCTTCGGCAGCCGCCATGCGCATTTGCACGCCGCCCAACTGCAGGCCAGTGGAGCCGGACGCGCCGCCCTGGTTCACGGAGGTGCGGGTGTCGCCCATGTAGACGGTGACGTCCTTGAACGCGACGTCGAGCTCATCGCCGACCATCTGCGCAACAGCGGTGTGCAGGCCGTGGCCCATGTCCATCTTGCCGAAGAACACGCTGACGCGGCCATCGGCGCCGACCGCGAGATAGCTGTCGAGCTGCTCGGGATGGAGCGGGGGCTTGGCGCCCTGCGCCAGTGCCTTGCCGGTTGCCTTGACGAAGTCGAGGCCGACGGCGCCGCCAATCGTGATCACAAGCGCGCCGGCGCTCGCACCCTTGAGGAGGCCGCGGCGGGTCGTATCAATTCTCTCGTGCTTACCCATGGTGGTGTCTCCCCTCACTTCATCATCGACGCGGCGGTTTTCACCGCGCGCAAAATGCCCATATGCGTCGCGCAGCGGCACTTGATGCCGGTCAGCGCGTCCTTGATCTGGGCGTCGGTGGGGCTCTTGTTCTTGGCGAGCAATTCGGCGGCGGTCATCATCCAGCCGTTGATGCACTGGCCGCACTGCGGCACCTGCTCCTTGATGTAGGCGAGCTGCAGAGCATGGGGTTTCTCGGGTGTGCCGAGGCCTTCGAGCGTGGTGATCTTGCCTTTGACGTTCGCGAGCGTGAGCTGGCAGGAGCGGACGGCGCTGCCGTCGATCTGCACCGTGCAGGCGCCGCACTGGGCAAGGCCGCAGCCGAACTTCGGGTTGGACATGCCGAGGTCGTTGCGCAGGGCATAGAGCAGCGGCATCTCCTCGTCGGCAGTGACCGTTTGGTCCTTGCCGTTGACGTTGAGTTTGAACTGTTTGGTGGCCATTTGACAGGTTCCTCCTCGATAAGCGGCCCGCCAGTGCGCCAGAGCGGCGCGACGGACCTTGGAAATTATTCGCCGACGCTTGGTGCACCGTTCGGGGCAGCGATTGTTCGTGTTCGACCCCTACTATTGGGGCGAGTCTGAGCATACCGGCGCGTGCTCGTCCATAGGTTTTGCCGCTCGTAGCAAGGTCGGGCTGAGCGCGCTTTGCGCGAAGCCCGACATTTCAGAGCGCTGCGTCGGGCCCATCCTCATCGCTTCGAGCGCATTGCGCCGAGCACTAGCGCGCGCATCGCGGTTTCTTTCCAGGATGCGGGCTTCGCCAGGCCGAGCCGGACCATGGCGGAATGCTCGGCGCCCGGCTGCGTGGGGGACTGCGCGCCGCGCCAGAGCATGCGGGCCAGATCTGTCGAGCCTGCCTGCTTAAGTGCACCAAGCGTTGGGATCAGCGCTTGCTCGACGTCTGTCATCTCGGTGCCGAGCGGGAACAGCGGCAGCAACCCTTCGCGGCGGGCGGCCCCCAACGCTTCGGTGATGCGCTCCGGCCGGTTGTCGCCGGCGGCGGTTGAGAGGCGGAACGAGGCGGTCAGCTTGCCGATCTTGGTCGCCTCCTGCTGCAGCTCGGCATGAAAGCGGCTGTCGGCGATCGCCAGCATGGCTTCGGCGACCTCGCGGTCCGAGCGGCCGCGCACGTCGGCAATGCCATATTCCGTGACGAAGATATCGCGAAGCTGACGTGGCATGCTGGCGTTGGCATGACGCCATACGACGTTCGAGGTGGGCTTCCCGCGCGGGCCACTGCGTGTCGCGCGCACCGCAATGATCGAGCGCGCGTCGGGCAACTCATGCGCCATGGTTACGAAATCGCCCTGGCCGCCGATGCCGCTGATCACGCGGCCGTCTTCGAGTTGGTCGGCGGAGGCTGCACCCAGCAGTGTAACGACAAGCGCAGTGTTGATGAAGCGCGCGTCGCGGCGCTGCTCGATCTTGGCGGCGCGGTCGCCACCGAGGGTGTTGGTGTAGGAAATCGCCGTCATGACGATCTCCTGGAGCTCGGCAGGTGGCATGGCCTTCAGCTCGTCGTAGAAGGCACGGTTGCCGAGGAAGAAACCGGCGTGGACCAGCGCGCGCTGGCCGGCAGTCTCAACCCGGCGTTTGAGGACGCCGGCGCGGCGTAGGGCCAGGAAGCCGTCGACCAGCATTTCGCTACTGCCGTAGAGCCCTTGCGCGAAGGGGCCGAGTTCGGCGTCGGCGGCGGGCGGTTCGCCAAGCTTGATGAGAAGTTCGCGAAAGCGCGCGTTTTGCGTGTGCCGGAGAATGAGGGCATGGGTCAGGGCGTCGGCGAACGAGCCGATGCCGATCTGCAGCGTACCGCCGTCCTTGACGAGGGTCGCGGCGTGCAGTGCCATCGCGTAGTCGGCGAGCGTGACCGGCTCCTTCGGTGGCGCGAACAGGTCGAAGTGCCGGGCGGCTGGATCGAGCACGATGTCGAGGTCGGCGCGCGGCACCTCCGCCACGCCGGGCATGTACGGCAGGTTGGCATTGAGCTCGACGGCGACGGCCACGGGCTGGCCCGACTTGCGGCGGGCGTCGATGTAGCCCTTCAGGTCGAGTGCGATGTCGGGGTTGGATGAGAGGCTGATGTGTGTTGTTGCGCCGTTCGGTTGGGGCGCCACGAGCTGGGCCATGACGTTGACGCCACAGCGCATCAGGTGCGCGGCGACGTGGCTGTAGCTGAGGCTGGCGTAGCTTTGCTGCATGGCGTCGTTCGAGAGCCACTGCCCCGCCTGCAGGAAGAACTCGTGGACCTCGATATTATCAGGCAGCTTTCCACGGCGCATCGCTTCGGCATAGGCGAGATCGGGCCAGGTGCCGAACAGCCGTTCGAGCAGCGGCGCGACGAAGCGGCGCTCCAGATCGGACTTGTAGCGCGGGCGGACGAGCGAGAGGCCGGTGTAGATGCGCAGTTTCAGGCCGCGATCGGCGGCGGCCAGACCATACAAGGCGTTGACCAGGGAATTCGGCTTGCCGATGCCGACGGGGATGGCGAGGGCGATGTCGCGGCCGACGCGGTCAATGGTGGCCTCGGCGGCGCGAACGGGATCGCGGAAGGGCTCGGGGGAGGTCATTGGCGCCACTCGAACTGGAAACTCGACATTCTAAAGTGCGAGCAGCGGCGCTGGGTAAGGTGCGAGCAGCGGCGCTGGGCGTTCGTGTCAGCGCGACCTGCGGTCCTCCTTGGAGGAATTGCGAACCTGACCAAATGTGAGCCAGGAAAACAGAATGAGGTCGATGAGAGCCGCAACGCCGCCGAAGACCATGGCAATGATCTGGAACGTCGTCAGCTTGGTGGGCGAATATTGCCAGACGGCGATCGAGTAGGCGGCGACGAACAGCGGCAGGAACGAGAACAGCAGGCCGACGTAGACGAGCCGCGCGGGCTGACCCATCGAATGGCGCAGCGCGTTGAAGCTGTTCATCGAGGAGTAAAAAAGAGCCGCCAGGCCGACAAAGCCGACGCTCCACATCGCCTTTTCGGCAGACGTGGTGTCGGGCCGGTAGTAGCCCATGACGATCATAAGCAGATAGACCGCGAATGCGATCGATAGCAGCACCCGTAGCATGGTCCCTCGCTTCCGAATCCTCTGGAAGATACCGCTGGGGCTTAACGCGGTGCGAGGGCCATGCCAAGGGAAACGCGGCCTGAACTGTGGGATTGGCGAGGTTATCCCATTGAAATCGTAGCGGGAGCGCTTTCCGGTTGGAGCCGAAAAGCGCTTGTTCGATCAGTCCTCGTTCAGCCACTTGCCGATCGCGCCGCCAACGATGCCGCCGATGATCGGCGCCAGCCAGAACAGCCAGAGCTGGCTCATCGGCTGACCGCCAGCGAGAAGTGCGGGCGCCGTCGAGCGGGCGGGATTGAGCGAGGCATTGGTCACCGGGATCGAGACAAGGTGGAGCAGGAACAGGGCCACGCCGATCGCAAGTGGTGCAAAACCAGCCGGCGCCTTTTTCGAGGTTGCCCCGACGATGACGATCAGGAACAGCGCGGTGATGACGACTTCCATCACGAATGCGGACATCATCGAGAAGCCGCGCGCGCCGCCGTAGCCGTTGGAGATCGCCGCAAAGCTGTTCCAGTTCGTGGTGGGGGTGGGGCCGGTGGCCAAGGCGCCGCTCAGAATGATGCTGAAAACCAGCGCGGCGGCGATGCCACCCAGGACCTGGGCGACGATGTAGCCGATAGCGTTGCCTGAATCGAAGCGGCCGGCGGCGATCAAGCCGATGGTGACGGCTGGGTTGAAGTGCCCGCCGGAGATATGGCCGACCGCGTAGCCCATGATCAGTACGCTGAGGCCGATCGCGAACGCTTGCGCCAACAATCCAGCACCGGCGGGCGCCGCGAAGAGCGCCGCGCCGCACGTGCCGGTGACAAGTGCGAAGGTGCCGATGAATTCAGCCGCCAGTGCCTTGGATTTCATGGTGAAGATCCTCGCTTGGTGCCGGGCAAGTAGAGCTGATGATCGGAATAGGGCGACAGCGTCTCAATAAAAAGCGGCGCCCGATTGATTCGGGCACCGCTTTTTCGTTCAAATCAAGTAGAAAAGACGCTTGCAGAGCTATCCGGTGGCGGCCAGCCCCGAGGGACTGGCGCCAACCGGCTAGGCCAGCTCTTTCTTGAACATGTCGACCGTGCGCTTCCAGGCGAGGTCGGCGGCGGCCTTGTTGTAACGGGCGGCGGAGCCGTCGTTGTTGAAGGCGTGCTGCGTGCCTTCGTAGGTGTGGATCTCGTACTTGGTGCCGGCGGCCTTGAGGGCTGCCTCGTAAGCCGGGATGCCCTTGTTGATGTTGTCGTCGTTCTGGGCGTAATGCATCATCATGCGGGCCTTGATTTTCGGCACGTCGGCGGCGGCAGCGACGGCGCCGTAATAGGGTGCGGCCGCGAGGAGGTCACCGCCAGCCGCGATGGCCAGCGAATTACTCATGCCGCCGCCCCAGCAGAAGCCAGTGACGCCGACCTTGCCGTTGCTCGAGGCATGTGCGGCCAGGAACTTCACGGTCGAGACGGCATCGGCAACGGCGCGCGGACGATCCATTTTCGAGTGCAACTCGCGCCCCTTGTCTTCGTCGGATGGCGCGCCGCCGTAGGGATGCAGGAAGTCGGGGCCGAACGCCAGGAAGCCCTCGAGCGCCATGCGCCGGGTCACGTCCTGGATGTGGCTGGTCAGTCCGCGGTTCTCGTGGATCACGATCACGGTCGGCAGCTTGCCGGTCGCGTTCGCGGGCACCGCGAGGTAGCCGGCCATCTCCCGGCCATCGACGGGATACTTCACCATCTGGCCCTTGATGCGCGTGTCGTCGAATTTGACGATCTGGGCGTGGGCCTTGTTGCCGGCGATCATGTCGGTGACGGTCGCAGCAGCAGCGGTCGATCCGACCAGCGCGGTGAGCTTCGTCATATAGGCGCGGCGGTCGAGCGAGATGTGCGTGTAGTCGTCGTAGAGATTGATCATCTCTTGGGTGATTTTTGGCGTGTCGGACTTGTCGGTCATGAGCAGTCTCCCTTGGCTGTGAGGTGGCCGGGGCGGACAATAGAGCGCTTTCCACTTGATGTGAATCAAAACAGTTACAGGGGATTCCCTCGGACGCGCAAATCAGATTCGGATTCCACCGGCAGCAACGGCGGGGATCGCGATGGCGAAGGGATACTCGAAAGATCTCAGGGTGCGGGCCGTCGCG
>CAMDPA010000049.1 GCA_945903565.1 Devosia equisanguinis
GAGTACGCACAAGATCGACGGCGTTCGCGAGGCCATCGAGGCCGCCGGCGCCAAGCTGCGCTACCTGCCCGCCTACTCGCCCGATCTCAATCCGATCGAGTTGGCGTTCTCGAAATTGAAGACCGCGCTGCGCAAGGGCGCGGCCCGCCTGAACCACCGCGTTCTCGAGGGCCGATTGCTCCAGATCGTAGGTCTCGACAATGTGCTTGCTCATGCACATCTCCGCGTCGGGAGATCCCGACATGTCAGCGCTCGCGCCGTGCTCGCCAAACGCATGCCACTGAATGGATCGACGAAGACAACGCCCAAGTCGGAGCCCACGTCTGAGAGACTCAGCATCTCGTCGCAGCGTCGATGGCGGCTTCTAGCGCTGCAACGCTACAGTTTCGTGACGGAACCAATTCCGCCGTCTCATATGGTGAACGGAGCCGCCGGCAGCGCCACACCAAATGTCGAGCCCTGCCCCAGCGTCGATGAGATCCGCAGCTCGCCCCGATGCCGGTTGACGATGTGCTTGACGATGGCAAGACCTAGCCCAGTGCCGCCAAGATCTTTGCTGTCTTTCGCACTCACCCGGTAGAAGCGCTCGGTCAATCGGGGAACGTGCTCGGGCGCAACGCCAATCCCGTTGTCCGCGATCTCAAGCAGCAGCCGCGCATCCTCGCGCTTGATCGCGACTGCGACGTTGCCCCCCGAACGCCCGTACTTGATCGCATTCTGGATCAGGTTCTGAGCCACTTGCACCAGCTCGTCGCGATCGCCGATAACCTGCATCGGTCCAGCAAAAGCCTCGAGCCTAAGCTCGATCTCCGCCTCCTTGGCCATCGGCCTCAGCGCCGCCGCTACATCGTGCACCACCGCCGCCAAGTCCACCGACGCTGTCGGCGCCACGTGCTCACGCATCTCGATTCGGCTCAGTGACAACAGGTCCTCGATCAGCCGTGACATGCGCTCGGCTTGTGCTTGCATGATGCCGAGGAACCGCCGCTGCGCGGCCGGATCGTCCTTCGCAGCCCCCTGAAGGGTCTCGACGAAGCCGCGAAGCGAGGCCAGTGGCGTACGCAGCTCGTGGCTGGCATTGGCAACGAAGTCGGCACGCATACGCGAGAGCTGTTCCTGTTCCGTCAGATCCCGCAAAACCACGAGCAGGACTGGCTGCCTTGATTTGCGAGCGATCGCGATCGGGGTAATCAGCACGTCGAGCGAACGCTCGACGGGTGTGAACAAGCGCACATGGCAGCGTTGCTGGTTGGACGTCCTCGCTGCTCTTTCCGCAGCCGCCAACAGATCGGGCGCTCTTGTCCATTGCGACAACGGGTTACCGGTACTGATTGGCGAGATCGCCTGCGCCGCTTTGTTCGTCGTGATGACCAAACTGCGCGCGTCGAGCAAAAGGGCGGCATCGGGAACCCCATCCAGCAGCGCCGGTGGCAGGAATTGATCCAGCCCGCTGCCACTGTTGGAAGCTTCCTGCACACAATTCTTGGCCGTGTCCGGACCGCCTGCGTCCACCCGCGAAAATGGCCACAAAGCCGACCAGATCGACAATGCGGCCAGACATGAAAGCGCCCAGGCGGGGCTCAGACCGCCAAACAACACGTAGGCCAAAGTCACCGACGCGGCAGCAGCCAGAAGGCTGCCGCGGTGCCGCATACTGTCGAGCAGACTTGACATCGATCGGCATGTCCTTGGATAGTGTGCATGATCGCATCGCCAGAACTGAAGGTGTTCAGTATCAGGCCGCTCGCGACGATTTTGCTTGCGGCACGTGAATACGACCGACTTGGCCTGTCACCAAGCGCTCCCTTGATCCAATAGGAGAGGAAAGCGCTCGAGCTTCGACGTCCGGGACAATTTGAGCACTTTGACACGAGGCAAGGCATTGGCGGAGGAAGCACAGGTAAAACTACGAACTGCCGGGCTTTTGACTTGTCACTCCACTGTCGCATCCCACCGCTAGGCCAGCGCTGGCGCTGAGAGCGCCCGGCGTGAAAACGTCCCCAGCGGGGTAGAAGCGCTGTCGCGACGCATACAGGAGGTTCAAGTGTTGAACAGGTTCATCGCGCTCACGGCATTGGCAGCCACAGGCACCATCACATTCTGCGCACCCGCACTCGCCCAGCGCGACCAGATTCGCATCGTCGGCTCGTCGACGGTCTATCCCTTTACCACGGCCGTTGCCGAACAGTTCGGCAAAACCGGCGGCGGCAAGACCCCGGTTGTAGAGTCGACCGGCACGGGCGGCGGCTTCAAGCTGTTCTGCGCCGGCGTCGGCCCGACGCACCCCGACCTCACCAACGCTTCACGCGCCATGCGCACCAGCGAGTTCAATGACTGCCAGAAGAACGGCGTCAAGGACGTCGTCGAGATGAAGGTCGGCATCGACGGCCTGACAATCGCCCACTCCAAGGGCGGCCCTGCCATCAAGCTGACGCTGACCCAGGTGTTCCTGGCGCTCGCCGAGAAGGTTCCCGGCGCCGACGGCGCGCTGGTCGCCAACCCGAACAAGAACTGGTCGGACATCGACAAGTCGTTGCCGAACATCAAGATCGAAGTTCTCGGCCCGCCGCCGACCTCCGGCACACGCGACTCGTTCCATGAGCTGTTCATGGAAGTCGGCGCCCTTTCCATCCCGGCGTTGGCTGAGCTGCGCAAGAAGGACGCCAAGTCGTTCGACAACGCCTGGAAGTCGCTCCGCAAGGACGGCGCCTACGTCGAAGCAGGTGAGAACGACAACGTCATCGTGCAAAAGCTCGAGGCCAACAAGAACGCCTTCGGCATCTTCGGCTTCTCGTTCCTCGACGAGAACACCGCCAAGCTGGCCGGCGTCGCTATGGATGGCGTCGAGCCGACCTACGACACGATCTCTTCGGGTAAGTACAAGGGCGCCCGTCCGCTGTTCATCTACGTCAAGAAGCAGCATGTCGGCGTGATCCCCGGCATCGACAAGCTCGTCGCCGAGTACGTGTCCGCGAAGGCCATGTCGAAGGACGGCTATCTCGCCCGCAAGGGTCTGGTCGCTCTGCCAAAGGCCGAGGCCGAAACCATCGCCAAGAACGCCGTCGCGATGAAGACGCTCACCGCTGCCGACGTGAAGTAAGCACGATACCGAACCTGGGCCCTGCAGTGGCATACCGTTGCAGGGTCCAGGCTATCGTGTATTGAACGGAAAGTGCCGACCGGCTCCGATAACTCCACGACTCAAAGTGAGTAGCGCATGGCGGGCATATATTTCCTCACGCTGGCGTTCATGGTCGCCGCCGCATACTTCATCGGCCAAGGACGTGCATCGACGCTAGCCGGCCCGGCGGGCACCACGCTCGGAGCCGTGCATTCGCTTCCCGCCTATCACGGAATGCTGGCCGCGAGTGCTGTACTGGTACCGATGCTGCTCGTATATCTTTTCAGCGCTCCGTTGCTCCAGCGATGGATCGAAGCAGGCGCTCTGGCTGCTTATCCGGCTGATGTGGCCGCAGATGCGTTGAAGCGCAGCTCGGCGCTGCGTGAGATCTTCAACGTCGTGAGTGGCCAGCACTCGGGCGCGATCAGCCCCGAACTGAAGCAAGCTGCCGCCTACTACAGCCAGACGGCTCGATCGGGCAACTGGCTCGTCTTCGCCGTTGGACTGATCGCCGGCCTAGGTGGCCTTGCCTTCGTGTACCACAACATCGGCGTCTCGTTCCGCGCCCGCAATCACTTCGAACGGCTGATCCTCGTCGTGCTGTGGCTGTGTGCGGCCGTCGCCGTCCTGACCACGATCGGCATCGTGTTCTCGGTCGCGTTCGAGACCTATCGCTTTTTCTTCGACCCGGCGCTCAAGGGCAAGCCGACCGTCACCCAGTTCCTGTTTGGCACGGAGTGGAATCCGCAAGCCGCGTTGCGCGCCGACCAAGGCGACATCAAGACGGCGTTCGGCTTCATTCCGCTCTTGACGGGCACGCTGCTGATCACCGTGATCGCAATCTGCGTGGCCGGCCCGCTCGGCCTCTTCTCCGCGATCTACCTGTCGGAATATGCGAGCCCCCGCTTCCGTACCTGGGCAAAGCCCGTCCTCGAGATTCTCGCCGGCATCCCCACCGTCGTACTCGGCTTCTTTGGAGCACTGACGGTAGCACCACTGATCCGGGGCTGGGGCGAGGCACTCGGCCTCGACGTTGCATCGGAGAGTGCTCTGGCGGCCGGCCTCGTGATGGGCATGATGATCATCCCGTTCGTGTCCTCGCTAACTGACGACGTGATCAACGCGGTTCCCCAATCGCTGCGCGACGGCGCCTACGCGCTAGGATCGACCAAGTCAGAGACCATCCGCCAGGTCGTGCTGCCGGCCGCCCTGCCAGGAATCGTATCGGCCTTCATGCTCGCCATCAGCCGCGCCATCGGCGAGACCATGATCGTCGTGATGGCCGCGGGCCTCGCCGCCAATCTGACGCTGAACCCGCTCGATGCCGTGACGACGATAACCGTACAGATCAAGACTATCCTCGTCGGAGACCAGGAGTTCGACAGTGCCAAGACCCTTGCGGCCTTCGCACTCGGCTTCGTCCTGTTCTTCGTCACACTGATGCTCAACGTGATCGCGATGAATGTGGTCAAGAAATACCGGGAACAGTATGACTGACATCTCCAGTCCAGTTCTTGCCCTGGCGGTTCGCCGCCTCGATACGGACTCGGCCGAGGCGCAACGGCGAATTCGCAGCCGATACGCGTCGGAGCGCCGGTTCCGCGCCTATGGCCTCATCGCTCTAGGAATAACCGCGGCGTTCCTCGTCGTGTTGTTCTCCGACATCCTGCGCAATGGCCTCCCGGCGTTCTGGCAGCACAGCCTTGTGCTTGATGTCCCCGTCAAAGCAGAGGCGATCGACGAGGGTGGCAAGAAGGACGCAGCGGCAATTCGCGGCGCCGATTACTTTCCCATCACGCGGGACGCGCTGACGATGGCCATTCCGGGCATCGAAGGCCGCCAGGCGCAACGCCAGCTTGCCCAGCTGCTGAGCACCGGCGCCGCGGATGGATTGCGGGACCGCCTCGTTGCGGAACCGGCACTGATCGGCCAGACCGTGCAGACGCGCCTGCTGCTTTCCGACGATGCTGATCTCTATTTCAAGGGAATCGGCACACGCATCGAATCCGTGCCGGGCCGCGGCGTCGCAACACCGAGCGGAACCACGGGCGAGATCACCCTGCTCTCCTCCGCCAACGACTTCCAGGAGCGCTTGGTGGCGCTGAAGGGCCTGCTTGCAGCCAGTGCCGTTACCCTGCGCGCCGAAGCCGATCGGCTCGGGCGTAGCGGCGACGCGAAGCAGGCCGCACGCATGAAGGAGTTGCGCGATGAGGCAACGGCCATCCAGGCACGCGTCGACGGCTCTGGCGTCCAGGAGCCGCTAACCGACAAGCAGCCGAGCTTCCTCGCGGCGCTGAACGGCGGCCTCGTCAAGATCACCAAGCTCGGCGCCAGTGGAATAACCGGCGACGTGCTCCTGCCGCTGAAGTCCACCGAAGAGGCGAAGGCGGGCCAATGGCAGATCCTCACCTACGTGACGCCCCAGGGCAACCGCAAGGTCACGGATCAGGAGATCGCTTACCTCGAGCGGTTGAAGGCCGACGGCAAGGTCGAGCGTCATTTCAACTGGATGTTCTTCATGACCGGCGATAGCCGCGAGCCTGAACTCGCCGGTATCCGCGGGGCCATCATCGGCTCGGCGCTGACGCTGCTCGTGACGCTCTCGTTATGCCTGCCAATCGGCGTGCTGGCGGCCGTCTATCTCGAGGAGTTCGCCCCGAAAAATCGCCTGACAGAGATCATCGAGATCAACATCAACAACCTCGCGGCGGTGCCCTCGATCGTGTTTGGCCTGCTCGGTCTGGCGATGTTCCTCAACTTCTTCGGCTTGCCGCGATCGGCGCCATTGGTGGGCGGCCTCGTGCTGGCGCTGCTGGTGCTGCCAACCATCATCATCGCCTCGCGTGCCGCACTGAAGGCGGTGCCGCCATCGATCAAGGAAGCGGCACTCGGCGTCGGTGCATCGCATCAGCAGGCGGTGTTCCACCACGTACTACCGCTCGCGATGCCTGGCATCATGACCGGCACCATCATCGGCATGGCGCATGCCCTCGGCGAGACGGCGCCGCTGCTCATGATCGGCATGGTCGCATTCATCGTCGACGTGCCATCGAGCCTCTCCCAGGCGGCAACCGTCCTGCCGGTGCAGATCTTCCTCTGGTCGGATTTGCCCGAGCCCGCCTTCCAGACCAAGACGGCGGCGGCAATCATCGTGCTGATGTGCTTCCTGTTCGTCATGAACGGCTTGGCCATTTGGCTGAGAAGAAAATTCGAGCGGCGCTGGTAGCAGGTCGCGATCAAGATCGGTCATGGCGCGAGGAAATGATGATGCAAGGCGTGTCCGAACTCACGAGCGAAAACATGCATGGAGCAGCGATCCACCCGGTTCCAGGTGTCAAAATCATTGCGCGGGACGTGAACGTCTACTACGGCGATAAACATGCGTTGAAAGCGGTCGACGTCAACATTCCCGATTGCTCTGTGACGTCCTTCATCGGCCCCTCGGGATGCGGCAAGTCCACGTTCTTGCGTTGCATAAACCGCATGAACGACACGATCTCGATTTGCCGGGTTACCGGCAAGATCACGATCGACGACCGCGACATCTACGACAAGAATCTCGACGTCGTTCAGCTTCGCGCCCGCGTCGGCATGGTCTTCCAGAAACCAAACCCGTTCCCGAAGTCGATCTACGAGAACGTCGCCTATGCACCGCGCTTGCACGGCATGGCACGCAACAAGGCCGACCTCGACGTGCTCGTGCAGGCAAGCCTCGACAAGGCCGGTCTGTGGGGCGAGGTCAAGGACCGCCTCACCGATTCCGGCACCAGTCTTTCAGGCGGCCAACAGCAGCGCCTGTGCATCGCCCGCGCGATCTCGGTCAATCCCGACGTCATTTTGATGGACGAACCTTGCTCGGCCCTCGATCCGATCGCCACGGCTCGGATCGAACAGCTTATCGACAGCCTGCGCCAACACTTCTGCATCGTGATCGTCACGCACTCGATGCAACAAGCCGCCCGCGTCTCCCAACGCACGGCCTTCTTTCATCTGGGCAATCTCGTTGAGGAAGGGGTGACAACCGATATCTTTACGTCCCCCAAAGACCAGCGCACCCAGGACTACATCACGGGACGCTTCGGCTGATAAAGCCCGCAAGGAAACCGCTCATGAGCCAGCACATCGTCACGGCGTTCGACGCCGATCTAAAGGCACTGGACGACATGGTGCTCACCATGGGCCGGGCAGTGATCCGCCAGCATCAAAGTGGATCGGAACTGCTTGCCTCGCGGGATCAACTCCTAGCCGGCCGCATCATCGACTCCGATCGTTCGATCGACGATCTCCAATTGGCCATCGAAGAAAAAGCTATCCAAACCATCGCCAGGCGGCAGCCCATGGCGGTGGATCTGCGGACAGTGATCGCGACACTGAAGATCGCAACCGACCTCGAACGTATCGGCGATTTGGTCAAGAACAATGCCAAGCGCATGCTGGCTTCTCGTTCGCAGCCGCAGCTCCCGCCGGGTGCTGCCAGCTTGGAGCTTATGAACACGCGCGTCGGCGAACAGCTTGCCCGCACACTTCAATCCTTGGAACGGCGCGATGATGCGCTTGCACAGGAGGTCTGGCGGCGTGACGTCGAGATCGACACGCTACAAACCGCACTGTTTCGCGAGCTGCTGACCTATATGATGGAAGACTCCCGCAACATCGGCCACTGCACGCACCTTCTGTTCTGCGCCAGGAACCTCGAACGCATGGGCGATCACGCGACTAACATCGTCGAGCAAGTCCACTACATCGTCACCGGACAAAACATGCCGATCGACCGACCGAAAGGTGACGCTTCCAACCTGCCGGAAGGCGGCTCCTGAGCAGACCTGAAACATAGCGCCCCTCTCAAACGTTCCGCGGGCGGTTGTCTTCAATCTGGAGGCTGCAGTTCTCATTCCTCTCGCAGCTTGAAGCGCTGGATCTTGCCGGTCGCGGTTTTCGGCAGATCGGTGCGCACATCGATCCAGCGGGGATACTTCCACGCGCCGGCCTGAGCCTTCACATGCGCTCTTAAATCCTCGAACAACGCGTCGTCCGCGGTGACGCCGGGCTTCAAGACCACGAACGCCTTGGGCTTGATCAGCCCGTCCGCGTCCTCCTTACCAACCACCGCCGCCTCGAGCACCGCCTTGTGCGTGATCAGGGCGGACTCGACATCGAATGGCGAAACCCAGATGCCCGACACCTTGAACATGTCGTCGGTGCGGCCGCAGTAGTAGTAGTAGCCGTCCTTGCCGATCCGGTACTTATCGCCGGTGTGGGTCCACTCGCCTCGGAACGTGCGCCGCGACTTCTCGCGCTGCAGCCAATACCCTTCGGCTGCCGACGGCCCCCTCACCACCAGTTCGCCGATCTCGCCTTGCGGCACGGGCGCACCGTCATCGTCGAGCAGCTTCGCATCGTAGCCTGGCACCGGTGTGCCGGACGAGCCGTAGCGCACCTTGCCCGGCCGGTTGGACACGAAGATGTGCAGCATCTCGGTCGATCCGATGCCGTCGATGACCTCGCTGCCGACCTTCTGTTGCCAGCGGTTGCCCAGATCCTCCGGCAACGCCTCCCCCGCCGACGTCGAAAGTCGCAGACGACTCGAGCCAGCCCCCTTGCCGATTTCCGCATGCGCCAACATCGCCGACAATAGCGTCGGCACACCGCAGAAGATCGTCGGGTTGTGCGCCCGCATTGTCGCCATAACGCTATCGGGCGTGGGACGACCGGGCATCAGCACCGCCGTCGCCCCGACCGACATCGGAAACGACATGCCGTTGCCCAGACCATAGGCAAAGAACAATTTGGCAGCCGAGAACACCACGTCGTCGGGCCCCATGCCAAGCACACCTTGCGCAAACAGCTTCGCGGTATGCATGGGGCTCGCATGCAGGTGCCGGGTCCCCTTCGGCATGCCCGTCGAGCCCGACGAATAGAGCCAGAACGCGACCTCGTCGGCGTGCGTTTCGACGGCTTCAGCGGTCGTCGGGCTGGTCGACATCAACGCGCCAAGCCCGATGATTTTACTGCCGCCCTCGCGTCCACTGACGATCACATGCAAGTGGCGGCGTTGCCCGATCTCATCCAGAACCGGCGCAACGAGATCGAGCAACTCGGCCGAGACGACAACCGCGTCGGCTCTGGAGTCCTCGATCATGAAGCGCCACTGCTCCGGCGTCAGCATCGTATTGAGTGGTATCGGCACGACCCCGGCCTTGATCGCACCCCAGAACACGACGGGCAGATCAATCGTATCGAGCATGATCAGCACAACCCGATGCTCACGCGCGATGCCCAAGCGCGGCAACGCATTGGCCACGCGATTGCAGCGCTCGGCAAGCTCGGCGTAGGTCAGCCGTATCGACGGATCGATGAACGCGACTTTGTCGCCACGGCCCTCCACGACGTTGCGATCGACCATGTCGACCGCCGCGTTATACGGCCCAGGCGGCGGCGTCCAACGCGTGGCTCGCGATGCCTCGGTCATCTCTTCCTCCCGTTCGCGCTTCTTTGTTCTTTTTCGTGCCGCCTACCGCCAACGCTCAGTACGTCTCGACATGAAACCTTCCTTGCGCGCGCATCTCAGGCTTCAGCTTGGCCCAGTCCTGGCCCTGCTTCCTGCAGATATCGGACAGCGCTTCCTCCACGCCGGCCTCCATGCCTTTCAGACCGCAGATGAAAACATGCGTTTGCGAAGAAGCGAGCAGCGCGCCGACTGTGCCGGCCTCAGTGCGCATGCGGTCCTGCACGTACTCCTTGTCCGCACCTGGAATGCGCGAGAACACGAGATGCTTTTCGAGCAGGGAATTCGGCACTTTCTGCAGCGGGCCGAAGTACGGCAGCTCTTCGGGTGTGCGTGCGCCGAAGAACATGATGGCCTTGCCGGCAGCGTTCTGCATCACGCGGCGGCGGCGCTCGGTGAAGGCGCGGAACGGGGCGGAGCCTGTGCCGGTGCAAATCATGATGACGTTGGCGTCGCCGTCGTTGGGCATCAGGAACGTCGCGCCGAACGGGCCGGTCACGTCGACCTTGTCGCCGACTTTCAGGTCGCACATGTAGTTCGAGCCGACGCCGCCCGCCACGCGCTTGATCGTCAGCGACACATTGTTGGCGTTGCGCTTCTCCCCATCGCGCGCCGACGCGATCGAGTACAGGCGTATGTCGTGCGGCTTTCCATCGGCGCGCATGCCCGGCGGCACGATCCCGATCGACTGTCCCTCGAGCACGGGAAACGCCGTGTTGCCGAATGAGAGAACGATGTGCCGGATATCGCTTTCGGTGCCCGCCCCCGTGATGCGGAAATTGCCCTGCACGGTTGCGCTCGCCGGCTTGCTGCGACGATAGAGGTTGACCGCTGGTGTCGATGCCGACGCAGGCGCCACGGTCTTCCCACCAACACCGGCATGTGCGGCCGTCAGAAGCTTCTCGACATCGTCGTCGACGGCCGCGTCCACCACCGCACCATCACCGACGTCCACCTGCGCGGGAAGCTCGTTCCAACCCAACTGCTCATCGATCGAATAAGCCGACGCAACCACGCGCCAGTTGTCGATCGAGCCCGTGGGACATGGCGAAATACAATCGAGGCAGAAATTGCACTTCGAAGCATCGACAACATAATTGTTATCGTCGTGCGTCACCGCGCCGACCGGGCACGTCGCCTCGCACGTATTACAGCGGATACAGATCTCCGGATCGATGAGATGCTGCTTTTTGAGTGTTGTGGAAGTTACGATGGCCGATGTCATGTTGCGTCCTATACAGCCGCAGCGGCATTTTTCTGCGCCTTCAGCTGATCGTGGAGCCATTGCGGAGAGAGGCCCCATTGGGCCATACGATCGTATCCAGTTCGGGATCGATGCGCTGTTGCGCAAAAAGGGTCTCGTCCTTCAAAGGCTCGAACATCGCCCCCCCACAATTCGGACGCCAGATCGATTTCGCCGCTCAATCCATCGGCAACGCGCAGCCAAACGCGATACTTCCCTGCATACTTGGCATCGATCACTTTCGGCATCATAGCTCACTCCAGTGGGGCGATACGTTCAACCCTGGTGCACCTTCACATACTCGAAATCCCCGGGCTTGCTGTCGACGCCAACCTTCGGCGGCGCGATCCAACTCGCGTACTTGCCGCGCTCCCAGCACGGTTGCATCAAGCTGTCGATGAACGCCCCGTCGTCCTTGGACGGCAGCCACTGATCCCTGAGCTTGATCCACTCCGTCTGGCTCAACAGCTTGCCATCCGGCGATGCATCGACTTTCTGGAACTCGCCGATGTGGCGGTTGAACGCAACCGACGGCAATGTCAGCTGGAACTTGACGCCGATCTTCTCGATTGCCTTGTTCCAGCGGTTCACACCGCCCTGGCAATCCTTCACGTAGTCGTCGCGCAACCGCATATTGAGCGCGGTCAGCGCCGGTTCGTCGACCATGCGGATCTGACCGTCGACGAACTTGAGCACCGGATAGGTGGCGCTCGTCAGCGCATGATCGTCGTCGATCTTGGCTTCCATGAAGCGGCCTTTGAGCCCCGCGTTGTAGAAGTTCGCCGCGTTGGTCGAAACCTCCGAGCCGAACAAGTCCAATGACAGCGAATAGTGCAGGTTCGCTTTTTTCTGGATGGTCGGCAGGTCGATAACGCCCAGCGCGCGCACCTTGGCGATGTCGAAGGGGTCCTCGATACCAGCCGCCTTCATCGCCTCGCAGGTGCGCTCGATCACGCGTCCCACACCCGTCTCGCCGACGAACATGTGATGCGCCTCCTCCGTCAACATGAAGCGCGTGGTGCGCGACAACGGATCGAATCCCGACTGCGCCAGCGACTCGAGCTGCATCTTCCCGTCACGGTCCGTAAAGAACGTGAACATGAACAGCGACAGCCAATCCGGCGTCGCCTCGTTGAACGCACCAAGCATACGCGGCTTGTCGGGATCGCCCGAGCGACGCTGCAGCAGGCCCTCCGCTTCCTCGCGCCCGTCGCGGCCGAAATACTTCTGCAGCAGATAGACCATCGCCCACAGATGCCGGCCTTCCTCGACGTTGATCTGGAACAGGTTGCGCATGTCGTAGAGGGACGGCGCGGTCTTGCCGAGGTGCCGCTGCTGCTCGACCGACGCAGGCTCCGTGTCCCCCTGGATCACGATCAGGCGGCGCAAGCTGGCCCGATGCTCGCCAGGCACATCCTGCCACGCCGCCTCGCCCTTATTCGCGCCGAAGCCCACCTGACGCTGCGGATCCTGCGGCGCCAGGAGAATGCCCCAGCGGTACTCCGGCATCTTCACATAGCCGAACTGCGCCCACCCCTTCGGATCGATCGAAACCGCCGTTCGCAAATACACGTCCGACGTCTGGAACCCGTCCGGCCCCATCGTATTCCACCAATCGATGTAACCCGGATGCCATTGCTCGAGCGCCTTCAGCACCCGCGCATCGCTGGCGAGCCCGACATTGTTCGGAATCTTGACCGAGTAGTCGACGGCGCCTTCGACGTAGGCTGCGGAGGAATTGGTCATTGGATGCCTCTCTTCGGAGGGTGTCAGACCCTCTGGGTCTGACACCTTCGATACGTTGAATTGCTGCTCGCCAACTCTGCGATATCCGGCATGGTGTCAGACCCAGAGGGTCAGACACCGCTTCAAATCCGTTCCGGATCGAATCCAGCCTTCACACCAGATCCATATCGGCGCAGCGCGCCGTTCTCGCCAACCGCATTGGGCCGCTGGAAGATCCAGTTCTGCCATGCCGTGAGCCGGCCGAAGATTTTGGTCTCCATCGTTTCCGGCCCCGCAAACCGCAAATTCGCTTCCAACCCGGTGAGACCATCCGCGGAAAAGCTCGCCCGCTCCTCCAGGAAGATACGAACCTCGTCCTCCCAGTCGACCTCGTCGAAACTCTCGGTGACGAGCCCAAGCGTATCCGCATCCGACGCATCGATCAGCGTTCCGGCTGTCGCCCGCGCCTTGCCGACACTTTCAGGCTCGCCGAGAAAGCGCGTCTCCAGCCGCGTGATCCCGTTCGACATCGGATACGGTCCGAAGTTCAGCGCGGACAACGCGACATGCGCCTCGGGCCGATTGTCGCCCTTCATCGTGCCGGCGAACATGTAGGCGCGGTCGGATGCGAACGCGATCTCGGCCAACGTGCCCGCGAAGCACGAGCCCAGCTCGATCAGCGTCACCAGCGAACGCGACGTGACGTCGATCCGCTTCAGCACCCGCTTCCAGTTGTTGAGGATCTCGCGAACGAGCCAGTTGCCCTTGTTCGCATCGAGCAACGCATCGAAGGCCAACACCTGCGCTGGATCGCCTTGCGACTTGAAAATCCACGTGCCGACGTCGAGCTCGTTCAGCCGCAAATGCACGATCGCATCGTCGAGCTCCCGGGCAAGCCGCAATGGATAAAAACTTGCCCCCTCCGCATGGATCGCCTCGGCCGACCCGGGCAGCGGCGCCTTGGGGCCCTGCAGCGTGATCGTCGCGCGCCGGCCGGCCCGGTCGATCTCTACACGTACCGTCGAATAGGTGATCGCAGTATCAGCGATCTCGCGCTGGATCGGCGTCAGCACGATCCCTTTCGCACCGGACGGCCGATCCGACGACGCCGCAAGCTCCTTCGCCATCTCGACGACGGCCGCATCGAACTTCGAACCCGGCACCGACTTATCGACGAGCCGCCAGTCGACCGCCCGCTTGCCCTTGATACCTTCTTCGATGGTGCAGAACGCATCTGCACGATCGCGGCGCACCTTGCGTTTATCGGTGACGCGAGTCAGCCCGCCCGTGCCCGGCAGCACCGCGAGCAGCGGAATCTCCGGCAGCGACACCGTCGAAGTGCCGTCGTCTGCGAGGATGATCCTGTCGCACGCAAGCGCCAGCTCGTACCCACCGCCAGCGGCCGTCCCCTTCACCGCGCACAGAAATTTCTGGCCGGAGAACTCGGAAGAATCCTCCATTCCGTTGCGCGTCTCGTTGGTGAACTTGCAGAAGTTCACTTTGTGCGAATGCGCCGAGCCCGCGAGCATGCGGATGTTGGCGCCCGCGCAAAACACGCGATCCTTGCCCGACCTCAAGATGACGACCTTCACCTCCGGGTGCTCGAAGCGCAGCCGCTGCAGCGCATCGGCACGTTCGATGTCGACGCCGAGATCATAGGAATTCAGCTTGAGCTGATAGCCCTCGAACAGTCCGGCGTTCTCGTCCACGTCCATTACGAGTTCGGCGACGTCGCCGGCGTAACGCGCGGGTGCTCCGTCGGCACCTGAAGCGCCAGAAAAAACCAACTTCCAGTGCCGATACTGATCCGGCGACGTAACGAAATCGACGAAGCCTTGCGCGCCCGCCGAACTAGCCTTCGACAATGCATTATAAGTCATAAACTCCTCCCGGGCGCATAAAAAAAGCTTTATAATGCAGAAAACTACCGAGCAGACGAGTATGTGTCAAGCAAATTGGCACTTCCGATCGCCGAGCCTCATGGCATCTACACGATTGACGTCACCAAATAGCGCACTATAATGCATTAACCTCAGCACAGCACGCTCTGAACAAAGGCACCTCATCGTGAGCAATCAGGGCGAGATAACCCAAACGATCGGCGCCAAGGTCCGTGCCGCGCGCGCCCAGGCCAGTATCTCCCGCAAGCAACTCGCCGAGACAGCCGGGGTCTCCGAGCGCTATCTGAATCAGCTCGAGCATGGCGACGCCAATGTATCCATCGGCATTCTAGCACGCGTGGCCGCGGCCCTCGCCGTCGATCTCGTCAGCCTGCTGCCATCGGCTCGCGGCACCGATGGCGCCGGCCACCCCGATATTGCTAACCACGCTCCACTGGCCACACTGATCGCACGCATGAGCCCGCGCGAGCAGGAAGGCGCCGTAACCGTCATCGAGCACTACCTGCAGGAACGCCGGCGCTCCCAAAAGGGCATCGCGCTTTTGGGCCTGCGCGGCGCTGGTAAGTCGACGATCGGCGGCCTGTTCGCCGACCGGCACGGGCTGCCCTTCCTCAGCGTCACGCGCGAGATCGAAGCGCGCGCCGGCATGAACCTCAACGACTTGTTCAACCTGGGCGGACCCGACGCCTACCGCGCCCTCGAAAACGAGGTGGTGAAGGACCTGGCCAACCGCACCGGCCCAATCGTTCTGGAAACCGCCGGCGGCATCGTCAGCAATGGCCCGGCGTTGGAGGTCATCCTGGGAACCTTCAAAACGGTTTGGCTGAAAGCCTCGCCCGATGAGCATCTGCAGCGGGTCATCCAGCAAGGCGACATGCGCCCGATGCACGGTACGCCGAAAGCCTTGGAGCACCTGAAAACGCTACTCGCCCACCGGGAGCAGGAATACGCCCGCGCCGACCTCGTGCTCGACACGACCGGCCGATCCCCCACCGCCTGCGTCGACGAACTCGAGCGTATCGCCGGATGGCAATCGCCTTGATTGCAGGCACATCTCCCGAAAGGCCGCAATTCGCCGATTTGTACGTTTCGACCGTGCAGGTGATATGCGATGCCCTAAGCAGTGCTCTCAATATCCGCCCTGAGGGAAACACGCGCCGATGTTCAAGAAGATCCTGATCGCCAATCGCGGCGAGATCGCCTGCCGCGTGATCAAGACCGCGCGCCGCCTCGGCATCAAGACCGTCGCCGTCTACTCGGATGCCGACCGCGACGCCCTGCACGTCGAGATGGCCGACGAAGCCGTCCACATCGGCCAGGCAGCAGCGGCGCAGTCCTACCTCGTGATCGATAAAATCGTTGCGGCAGCCAAGGCAACGGGCGCGGAGGCAGTCCACCCGGGCTACGGCTTCCTGTCGGAGCGCGAGGCCTTCCCGGTCGCACTCGAGAAAGCCGGCATCGTATTCATTGGCCCAAACCCACGCGCCATCGCCGCCATGGGCGACAAGATCGAGAGCAAGAAAGCCGCCGCCCGCGCCAAGGTATCCACGGTCCCCGGCCATCTCGGCGAGATCGCGGACGAAAAACAGGCCGTCAAGATCGCCGCTGACGTCGGCTACCCCGTGATGATCAAGGCCTCGGCCGGTGGCGGCGGCAAGGGCATGCGGATCGCCCACAACGCCAGGGAGTGCGAGGAAGGCTTCGCGTCGGCGCGCTCCGAAGCGAAATCGAGCTTCGGCGACGACCGCGTATTCATCGAGAAGTTCATCGTCAACCCGCGCCACATCGAGATCCAGGTGCTCGGCGACAAGCACGGCAACGTGATCCACCTGGGCGAACGCGAATGCTCGATCCAGCGCCGCAATCAGAAGGTCGTCGAGGAAGCACCTTCCCCCTTGCTCGACGAAGCCACGCGCGCCGCGATGGGCGCGCAAGCCGTCGAGCTGGCGCGCGCGGTCGGCTACGATTCAGCCGGCACGGTGGAGTTCGTCGCCGGCCAGGACCGCTCGTTCTTCTTCCTTGAAATGAACACGCGGCTTCAGGTCGAACATCCCGTCACCGAACTCGTCACCGGCATCGATCTGGTCGAGGAGATGATCCGCGTCGCCGCCGGCGAGAAGCTGCGCCTGAAGCAAACCGACGTGAAACTCAACGGCTGGGCCGTCGAAACGCGCATTTACGCGGAAGACCCCTATCGCTACTTCCTGCCCTCGATTGGCCGCCTCACCACCTACAAGCCACCGGCGGAAGGCGTTGCGGACGGCATCACCGTGCGCAACGACACCGGCGTCGGCGAAGGCGGCGAGATCTCGATGTTCTACGATCCGATGATCGCCAAACTCGTCACGCATGCCCCCACCCGCATCGCCGCGATCGACGCCCAGGCCGACGCGCTCGATGCCTTCCGCATCGACGGTATCGGCCACAACATTCCGTTCCTGGCCGCCATCATGCAGCACCCGCGCTGGCGCGAAGCACGGTTGTCGACCGGCTTCATCGCGGAGGAGTACCCGGGTGGCTTCCAGCCGCGCGAGGCCGCTGGCGCCGAACAGGAGACGCTCGCCGCCGTCGCCGCCGCGATCGATCACCTCAACAACCTGCGACGGCGCTCGATCTCCCAGCAGATGACCGGCGACACCGTGAGCTTCGCGCGCCGCCGCGTGGTCCGGCTCGGTGCAGCCCAGCGCCACCTCGACATCGCCGGCGGCAACGATACCCCGTTCTACGTGACGCTCGTCGACCCCGCCGGCACGCGTGGCCGCACGATGGAAGTGGCCTCCACGTGGTGGCCGGGCCAGCCCGTGTGGCGGGGCCGGATCGACGGACGCGAAGCCGCCGTGCAGGTCTGGCCGGTGCTCAACGGCTGGCGGCTCGCCTGGCGCGGCATCTCCGCTCACGCCATCGTCTACACCGAGCGCGAAGCCGCCCTTGCCGCGCTGATGCCGGCCAAGACCGCCGACGACACCTCCAAGCTACTGCTGTGCCCGATGCCGGGGCTCATCAAGGCGATCCACGTCGGCCTAGGCGCCGAGGTCAAGGCGGGCGACGCGCTGGCCGTGGTCGAAGCCATGAAAATGGAGAACATCCTGCGCGCCGAACGCGACGGCGTTGTAAAGGCGATCAAAGCCAAACCGGGTGACAGCTTGGCGGTCGACGCAGTGATCCTGGAATTTGCATGATCCTAAAAACGGCAGCTAAGACGGTCGGTCGCAAGACCAAGGGCGTCATGCCGGAGGCGTGCACCCGCACGCCCCTTCGATCCCGCCAATGTTCGTGTCACCAGCCGCCACAAGGAACATAGTAGTCGCCGCGACTGCAGCTCCCCAGCTAGCGGACAGTAGCGGCGGCGGAGAACAAAAACGGACTGGGCCAAGTTCAGTCATCGACAACCACCTGATGAAGCTGCTGTTGCACTCCCGCAAGCGGACCCAAAAAGGGGACCACGGAGGCGAGCGCCGCTCAACCAGACCGTGCTATCTGGCAAAGAGAATCAGCCGAGTGTTGGTGCTGACGTGGGGTTGGTTCGTCTACCCCCACCGAATTGCAGCTTCGGTGCAGATTGAAGGTGGCGTAGTGGCCAGCCGGTAGGTATGAGCACCGAGTTGACTGCTGAACAACACGGATCAAGCATACGATGTTGAGGCATTCCAGTAGGGCACTACGCAGAAGCGGCAGAAAGCTCCTCAACGCACTCCTCTCCGACACGCGTTTGCGCAGCCACGAGGTCGTCGAGGAGGCTATTCGCCGGCAATATCGTTTGTCGCTCCGCCGGGAGGTCAACCCTGGCGAGCTGAAGTCCTGGATCGACTTGATCTACGAGGAAGGTTTAGCCCGGATCATGCACCAGGGCGATGGCGTTGACCACGGTGGCCGTTGGCGCGCGGCATCGTTCCGTCCGGCGTGACCGGATCGGCGCAGGTGAAATCGTCGTGCAACGCGTCAGGGGTTGATCTG